>CAUTGT010000253.1:0-2879 GCA_963537735.1 uncultured Actinomycetaceae bacterium
CGGGCTCGACGATCTCGTCGCCGATCGAGATGATGACGACGCGCGGGCGCGGGTGAACCAGGACGCGGTCGCGGCCCACGCCGGCGAGGAGGGCCATCTGGCGGGCGCCGATACGCGTACCGGCGCGCAGTACGGTGTCACCCTGCGCAACGTCCTCCGCGCGGCGGCGAATGTTCTCGCCATTGGCGGGGGCGGTACGCAGGGCGACCTGAGCGATGCCGTGGTCCGTGAACTCGAGGGAGACGACGGCCTCGGCGCCCGAAGGCATGGGCGCGCCGGACGCGATGCGGATCGCGGTGCCGGGCACGAGGGCGGCCGGGTCGACGGCTCCGGCGCGGATCTCCTCGGTGACGGGAAGCGTCACCGGCGACTCCAGGGTGGCTCCCTCACAGTCACGGATGCGAACGGCGTATCCGTCGCACGCCGACAGGTCGGCGACCGGGAGGTTGAAGGGGGCCTGCACGTCCTCTGCGAGCACGCAGCTGACCGCGTCAGCGAGCTGAACGTCGAGCGGCGGCAGCGCGTGGGCAACGGCCATGCAGTCCTGGTAGAAGTCGGCAACGCTTCGCATAGTTGTTAGTCCTCGAGCTTGGAGCGCAGGAACTCCTTGAGTTCCGCTCCAAGCGCCGGGTCCTCAAGGGCGAGCGTGACGTTAGCTTCGAGGTAGCCGAGTTTGTCCCCGGTGTCGAAGCGTCGCTCGTCGATGACTACACCGTACAACCCTCCACCCTCTTCTTCGGGGAGGTCGATCATGCGCGCGTACCCATCTGTGAGCTGATACTCACCGCCGGCGCCCGGTTCGATGTTCTCGAGGGCCGTGAACACGGCCGGGTCGAGCAGGTAGCGGCCGACGACCGCGTACTCGGACTTGACCTCTTCGAGCGGGGGCTTCTCGGTGACGTCGGTGATGCGCATGAGCTGGCCTTCTTCGAGGTCGACGCCCTCGGGGATCGGCAGGACCTCGACGGCGGTCGAGGCGTAGGCCGTGGCCTGCTCGGGGGTGACCTTCAGCAGGGCGACGACGGTGCCGCCCAGGGCTGCGCGCACCTGGATCATCTTGCGCAGCAGCTGCGAGCCGGGCTCCATGAGGTCGTCGGGCAGCAGGACGGCGCAGGGGGCATCGCCCACGTGGGACTTGGCCTGCAGGATCGCGTGACCGAGGCCGAGGGGGTGACCCTGGCGCACGGAGTGGACGCGCGCGTACTTCTTGTACTCGTTGACGTACTCGAGGGCCTTGTCCTTGCCGGCCTTCTCCAGGTCGGCCTCGAGGCCGGGTTCCGCATCGAAGTAGTCTTCGATCGACTGCTTGCCGGCGCGGGTGACGAAGAGAATGTCTTCGATGCCGGCATCCGTGGCCTCGCGCACGATGTACTCGATCGAGGGACGGTCAACGACGGGCAACATTTCCTTGGGCACGGACTTCGTGATGGGCAGGAAGCGGGTTCCGCGACCGGCCGAGGGAACGACGGCGTGCACTACTGGCTGATTTTTATCTGACATACTTCACAGAGTAGCGAAGAAACTGCCCGAAAGGGAGACGATGGCCACAAAAACAACTCTCCGCGCGGAAGTGCGTAGCAGGCGCCGCGCCCAGCGCGCCGGCACGCCCGCACTCAAGGCCCCGTCCGTCCCGGAATTCAGCCCCTCCCCCATTCCCGAGCGTGACCGCGCCGAAGCGGCGGGAATCGCTCGCCAGATCCGCGCATTGGCCTCGTCGATGGGTGGAGTCGCCCTGCCCGCGCTGTTCGTACCCACCCCCCTCGAACCCGACATGTCCCTCACGCTCGGGCTGTTTGAACGCGCCCTCCTCCCGGTCCTCCTCGACGAGGCCGGGGCACCCCTCGGCGAACCGCGCTGGGGACTGTGGGAGGCGGGCCGGGCGTTGGTGACGCTGGGGCGCCCTCCCGCTCAGCCGGACGGCGAGATGCTGGGCGCGGAGTCGCTCAAAGAGGCGGATCTGATCGTCATTCCCGCGCTCGCCGCATCGGCAGACGGGACCCGTCTCGGCCAGGGCGGAGGCTGGTACGACCGCGCGCTCACGCACCGCTCCCCCGACACCCCGGTCGTCGCGGCGATTTTTGACGACGAGGTACTGGAGGCCGGAATAATTCCTGCGGAGCCTCACGACGTTCCCGTCGACGCGATTGTGACGCCGACACGCACGATCACGACGAACGCTCGATAGGCCTTTTTCCATGGTTTTTCCTGTCATTCACACCCCTCACAAGCGTTTGTCACATACCTCTCATATCGGACTTTTCGGCGTAAATCCGCAGGTCGCTGACCGAATTACAAAAAGTGCGACGAACATTACTCCCTAAGCACTGTTCGCAAGACGAAAGTCCCCACTAGTGTTTGCAACGGTAAACGAGCGCCGACGCGGCGCGCGCTCCCCGGCGGCACAGAGCCGCCACGCCGAGACACTTCGGCGATTCAGACTTGCCGGCCCGGCCGGCCTCATTCAACACAGGAGAAGCCATGCTCAAGGGTTTCAAGGAATTCATCTCTCGCGGTAACGTCGTCGAGCTCGCCGTCGGTGTCATCATCGGTGCCGCCTTCAAGAACATCGTCGACGCCCTGGTCGACGGCATCATCAACCCGCTGATCGCGGCCGTCATCGGCAAGCCCGATTTCTCGGACGCCTTCATCCTCACCCTGAACGGTACCGACGTGAAGTTCGGCCTGCTGATCACCGCCGTCATCAACTTCATCCTCATGGCCTTCGCGATCTACTTCTGCATCGTGGTGCCCATGAACGCCCTCAACGCCCGCCGCAAGAAGGCTGAGGACGAGGCTCCCGCGGCCGAGGTCTCCGACGAGGTCAAGCTCCTCACGGAGATCCGCGACGCCCTCGCCCAGGGCACGCCGCGCCACTGAGC
>CAUTGT010000254.1:0-2854 GCA_963537735.1 uncultured Actinomycetaceae bacterium
CCCTCGGGAACGGTGTCGGAGGCGACCTTGCTGGAGTCGAGCTCCCACTTCAGGCCCAGGGCCTCGATCGCCTTACGGGCGTCGTCGGGGCTCATGCCGACCAGGTTGTCCGGCAGAGTCACCGAATCGGGGCCGGAGGAGATGGTGACGCGGACGGTCGCGCCCTTCTCAGCCGGCGTGCCAGCAGCGGGGTCGGTGGAGGCCACGGAGCCCTCAGCGACGGTGTCGGAGGCGACCTTGTCGGGGTTGAGCTCCCACGTGAAGCCCGCATGCTCGATCTGGGACTTCGCCTCGGCCTGGGTCAGGCCAACGACGTTGGGAACCGCGACCGACTCGGGCTCGGCGGCGCCGCGCGTCAGGGCCCACACCGAGCCGCCGATCAGCAGCAGGGCGATGAGCAGGACGGTCGCGATGATCGCCGTGCGGCGCCGACGGGACTTGGCAGCCTCGTTCTCGGTGTCATCGGTGGTAACCGCGGGCAGCGACGTGGACGTCGCGGCCATCGCGGCGGCGGGCGCATGGCTGGGGACCGCCGCCATCGGCGTGGTCGCAGTGGTGCGTGCGGACGCCATGCCGGCGGCGGGCAGGACCTCGGTCGCCCACGAGTCGGCGGGCGGAGCGCCCACGTCGAGGCCTCGGGCCACGCGCTGCAGGTCCGCGAGCATGGCCGCGGCGCTCGGGTAGCGGTCCTCGCGGTTCTTCGCCAGGGACTTCAGCACCACGCGGTCGAGCGAGTCCGGGATATCGGACAGGATCGACGAGGGCGTGGGCGGGATCTGCTCGACGTGCTGGTATGCGACGGCGACGGCAGAGTCGCCCTTGAAGGGCGGGCGGCCCGTCAGCAGCTCGAAGAGGACGACGCCGGTCGAGTACAGGTCGGAGCGAGCATCCACGGCCTCGCCGCGAGCCTGCTCGGGAGAGAGGTACTGGGCGGTGCCCACGACGGCGTTCGTCTGCGTCATCGTGGCCTGCGAGTCCGTCAGGGCGCGCGCGATGCCAAAGTCCATGACCTTGACCTTGCCGTCCGATGTCAGCATGATGTTGCCGGGCTTGATGTCGCGGTGCACCAGGTGGTTCGCGTGCGAGTACTGGAGGGCGGACAGGACGCCCGACACGATCTCGATGGCCTCGTTGATCGGAACGGCCGTGCCGTCCGAAATCAGGTCCTTGACCGTGTGCCCCTCGACGTACTCCATGACGATGTAGGGCACCGCGATCGAACGGCCGGTCGCATCCTCGATGATCTCCTCGCCCGTGTCGTACACGGCGACGATGTTCGGGTGATTCAGCGACGCTGCCGACTGCGCTTCGCGACGGAAACGCGCCTGGAAGATCGAGTCCTGCGCCAAATCGCGGCGCAGCATCTTGATTGCTACGACGCGCGACAGGCGAGTGTCGAAGCCCAAGTGGACTTCGGCCATTCCGCCTCGCCCGATGAGCGAGCGGACCTCGTATCGGCCAGCTAGACGGTGGGCCATGGGCTCTGCCATGTCCTAACCTCCTCGATAATGTGTGCTCCCGCACTTGGTTGAATCAGGGAGCCAAGCATGTGTTTGATCGTAATAGCTGCAAGCGCGATGAGCGCAATCACGACGATTGCGATGATGACCGCGCGAATAATCTGCCTGGATGCTGGGACGGGTGGTGCGACGACGCTGCGCGAGTACGCGGTCTTGGCCGCCGGACGGGTGCGTTGCGCGCTGCGAGCGTCGAGCTCATGCCAGCGCGGGCCGCGCTTTGCCCTCTCGGGTCGCGGCTCGTAGACCGAGCGTCGCTGGCGCTTGGAGGGCGTGGCTGCGCGAGGCTGGGGAACGGTCCCGTAGACGCGCGGCGACGAGGCCGTGGCCGCCTTGTCGCGGCGAGGCGACTCGGAGCGGGCGGGCTGGGGAATGCGAGGGGCTGCCTGGCGCTTGGCTTCTTCGGCCTCGTGGCGCTCTTGAGCTTCGCGACGTTCACGAGCCTCGCGGCGTTCGCGGGCTTCGCGCAGCTCGCGCTGGCGCTGTTCTTCCTCGCGGGCGACGGCTGCTCGGCGCTGCTGCTCGGCGGCGTCCTCGGCCTGGCGGGCTGCCTCGCGTTGGCGCAGTCGCTCGGCGAGGGCGGCCCGTCGGTCCTGCGGCTCGGCTGCCTGCGGGGTCGCGGGTGCTGCTTTCTGTGCGGGCGCTGCATCGGCCGGAGGAGCCGGGATCGGCGCGGAACGCTGCGCGGGTGCCGAGGCCTGGGGGCGCTGAGCCTTCTCGCTGCTGGGCTGCGGGATCTGCTCGGAGCGAGCGGGAGCAGCGTGCCTGGGGATGGAACCCGTGGTCGGACGGGCGGTGGCGGTCTGCGCGGGTGCAGAAGCAGCGGGGGCTGAAGCCGCGTGTGCGGGGGCCGTCTTGGCCGTGGCGCGCGTTGGGATCGGGGCCGAGACCGGTGCCGGCGGGGTCGCCGGAACGGCCGCGTGGCGACCGGTCGAGGTCAGCGATCGGACGGCACCCGACGCTGCGGGCGCCTGCTCGCCGGTCGTCTCCGGGTGCACGCGACGAACCCGGGTGGGAGCGGATACGGGGCGAGAGACCGGGGAAACCTCGGCCTCGTCGAGGACGCGCGGGACGGCGGCGTGGCGACCCGTGATCGGGATCGAGGCCGAGGACGGGGCGACGGTCGTGGCCTCGTCGAGGACGGGCAATTTAGCGTGACGGCCCGTCGTCGCGCGCACCTTCGGAGTGAGGCCCGAGGGGGGCTGCAGCATCTCATCGGGCAGCGTGCGGCGCGTCAGGTGACGCACAGGCGCGACGATCGGCACCGACGGCTGAACGGGCGTGCGCACCTCTTCGGGGCGCTGCGCGGCCTTCGGCAGGGGCAGCGGGCGAGGGGT
>CAUTGT010000255.1:0-2851 GCA_963537735.1 uncultured Actinomycetaceae bacterium
CTGGGCGACGTGCGCCGAGCGTTGCGGGGCGCGGAGTCACTGGAGGTGCGCGCGTTCCATCACGCGCAGGACCCGGACATGGCGCAGCACTGCCAGATCGGAGACCTTGACCGCGCCTTCGCGATTCAAGGCGAGTGGCTCAGCGGCCAGCCACCCCGCAACGGCGCAGAAGAGCGTGCATAACGGCGGCCGCGCCGTCGTTTTCGACAGCGGCCGTCACGTGATCGGCGTGGGCGCGGACCTCGTCGGAGGCGCCGCCCATGGCGACGCCGAAGGCCGCCCACTCGATCATCGCGATGTCATTCGTGCCGTCACCGACAGCGACGGTCCCGCACGCGGGTAGACCGAGACGCTGGCGCAGAGACTCCAGGCCGCTCGCCTTGGTCACCCCGAGCGGCTCGATGTCCGCCCACGACGTCCAGCCGACGAATACCTCGTGGGTGCGCGACACGTCCAGGGAAGACAGGATCCGGTCGAACTCCTCGCGAGCCATGTCGGCGGCGCGGACGACGATCTTCGGGGTGGGGGTGGAGGCGAGCTCCTCCATCGACACGATGCGGTGATCGCTCCCCTCGATCTCGTTGTTCGGGAAGGGAGCGGAGAGCAGGATGTCGGGGTGCGGCATCGACGCGAACACCGAGCCGGGCACGGCCGAGGCGATCTCCTCCAGGATCGGGCCGGGCACGAAGGTGCGCTCCTCGACGATCTCGCACTGCCCGCCGCTCACGCGCACGAGGGTCGCGCCGTTATTACACAGCGCCCACCCGTCCGTGAACTCCAGGGCATCGAGAACGGGAATCACGCCCTCAAGCGCGCGACCCGAGGCGATAAGAACCTGGGCACCCGCGGCGGCGAGGCCGTGGATCCCCTCGAGGACGCGCGGGGTTGCCCCCGCGGGAGTCAAGATCGTGCCGTCAATGTCGAGCGCGACCAGGACCTGGCCCGCCGACGTCGGAAAGTCGGCGGGCAGGGCGGCCGAAGCCTCGTCGAGGAGAACCTCGAAGGGGCGAGCGACTTCCCCGGTGGAGGGGACCGTCAGGAAGCGCTCTTGGCTCATCGAGCGACCGGGATCAGAACCTCGAGTCCACCCAGGTAGGGACGCAGGGCCTCGGGCACGTAGATCGAGCCGTCCGCCTGCTGGTGGTTCTCCAGGAAGGCGACGATCCAGCGGGTCGTGGCGAGCGTGCCGTTGAGGGTGGCCACCGCGGTCATGCCGTCCTCGCGGCGCTCGCGAATGCCAAGGCGGCGGGCCTGGAACGTCGTGCAGTTCGAGGTCGAGGTGACCTCCATGTAGCGCTCCTGGGTGGGCAGCCACGCCTCGCAGTCGAACTTGCGGGCGGCGGAGGTGCCCAGGTCGCCGGCGGCCGTGTCGATAACGCGGTAGGGCAGCTCGACCTTGGCGAGCATCTCCTCTTCCCACGCGAGGAAGCGCTGGTGCTCCTCGGCGGCGTCCTCGGGGCGGCAGTAGCTGAACATCTCGGCCTTGTTGAACTGGTGGACGCGGATGATGCCGCGCGTGTCCTTGCCCGCGGAGCCGGCCTCGCGGCGGTAGCAGGTGGACCAGCCCATGTAGCGCTTGGGGCCGCCCGACAGGTCGAGGATCTCGTCGGCGTGGTAGCCGGCGAGGGCCACCTCGGACGTGCCCGTCAGGTACAGGTCGTCGGCGGGCAGGTAGTAGATCTCATCGGAGTGCTCGTTGAGGAAGCCGGTGCCGCCCATGACCTGCGGGGTCACGAGGGTCGGGGTCATCATCGGCACGAAGCCGTTGGCCAGCGCCTGGTCCAGGGCCATCGTCATGAGGGCCAGCTCGAGGCGGGCGCCGATGCCCTTGAGGTAGTAGAAGCGGGCGCCGGAGACCTTCGCGCCGCGCTTGGTGTCGATCGCATCCAGGCCCTCACCGAGCGCAAGGTGATCCTGGGGCTCGAAGCCCTCGGCGGCGAAGTCGCGGGGGGCGGGTCCCTCGTGGCGCAGGACAACGAAGTCGTCCTCGCCACCGACGGGCACGCCGTCGACGACCAGGTTGGGCAGGAGACGCGCGAGGCGGTCGGCCTCGGCGTCGGCGGCGTTGGCGGCGGCCTCGGCGGCCTTCACCTGCTCGGCGAGCTCCTTGGCCTGAGCCAGGATCGCCGGACGCTCCTCCTTGGAGGCGCGACCCACGGACTTGGAGACCTCCTTTTGGGTGGCTCGCAGCGTCTCGAAAGCCTGCAGCGCCTCGCGGCGGGCGGCGTCGGCCGCGATGATCTCATCGACGAGGCCGGGGTTCGCTCCGCGGGCGCGCTGGGAGGCGCGGGCGGGTTCGGGGTTTTCACGCAGGGCACGCACATCAATCATGCATCCCATCCTATGCCAGGTGGGCGCGCCGTGTCCCCTACCGGCCTGAGTTTGAATTTCACACGGCAGGTCAAGGTTATGCACAAACTACATCCTTGCGGTCTTCAAAACACTGAAGGTTATCCACCTTTGGTGCATAACCGTGTGGACAACATGATGCCAAGCACGCGTCAGCGCGTCTCTCGTGACACGAAGTGCAACGAAAAGCCACTTCACAACCCATCCACAGGCATAAAGCGGGATACGCTAAATCCATGGACGCAACACCGTGGATACTCGCCGCCGTCGCCGGAGCCGGAGCCATCGGAGCCGCACGCGTTGCAACAGCCCTGACTCGCAGGCACCGCCGCCGCAAGGCCCTTGACATCCCCGCATCGGTGGACGACCCGACGCGCGGACGGCCACGTCCCTGGATCATCATGAACCCCTCCAAGCACGAGGATCCCCAGGCCTTCAAGGATCGCATCAACCGCAAGGCCAAGGAACTGGGCATCGACCACGTGCACTGGCGCGAGACCAC
>CAUTGT010000256.1:0-2850 GCA_963537735.1 uncultured Actinomycetaceae bacterium
GCGGCGGATTCGCGCGTGATCGAATCACACCAGCTCTCGGCATCCTTGCGCACGGTGGCGGCATCCAGTGCGGCCTTTGCGTCCGTGATCTGCTGATCGACCGTGGCCTTCTCGGACTGGGCCTGCTCGGCCTGTGCCTCGTACGTGGATGCGGAATGCGTGCGCCACGCGTTGATGCCCCCGATGATGGCTGAGAGGACGATGAAAAGCGTGGCGAGGATAGCGCCCGCGACGGTGGCGGCACGCAGGGGTGCGGGAGCGCTCACTTGGTGGCCTCCTGGAGCTGCTGATTGATGGACTCGAGCGTCGAGCGGGCCGTGTTGAGCTCGTTCTGGGCGGTCTCAGCGCGGCTCTTCGCGTGCTCCTGAATGCGGCCGCTGGCCCCCAGGTGCGACCAGGCGATGACGAGAACGGTAATGAACACTGCGACGAGCATCCACGACGCTGCGCACGCGAGAACCCACTTGAGCGTTCCGCTCCTCTCGGGTGCGTCCGCCTCGTCGCTGCCCTTTTCCTCAATGGGGGAGGCGGGCATCGGAATCGGCGCGACCTGTGCCTGGGCTACCGACGAGGCGGGTGCGACCTCCTGCGGAAGGGGGGCCTCGGGCATGGGGATAGGTGTACCGGCGGAAGTGGCGGTCCGCTCCCCGGCGGACGAAGCCGGGAAGGCCTCGTCCACCGCTGGAACTGTGACCTCAACCTCCTGAGGAGAGGGCACCGGTGCCTCGTACGGCTCGACGTAGTCCGTCCATGCGTGGCCGTCCCACCAGCGCAGCTGGTTTGCGCCGCTGGGGTCGGCGTACCAGCCTTCCGCGGGTTCACTCATCGTGATTCCTTCTCTCGTGTCAGGAGACAGCTGTGAATATGGCGCTCACAGACCGGTGGGCCAGATGCTCTTGACGCGCACCGCACAGTAGAAATCGCCGGTTGTTGCGAACGGAACTGTTGTTGAGAAGTTGCCTGTTCCACCCGGGGGTACGGCGGCAGTGGTTGTTCCGAGCGGAGAATCGGAATCGCTGATCTCGTGATTCGCCGCGAATACCTCGTAGACGACGTCGATGCTGCCGATCTTGGCCATGGTGGGTGCGTCGAGCGATACGGTGCCGGAAATGTTGACGGTGGTCCCGTTTCCATCGCATGTTGGCGTCGACGTGTTGACCATGCCGCGCTTGAGGTCCTTAGCGAATGCCTCTGCGAATGCCTTCTTGTCGCCGCAGACCTCTCCGACTGCGTTGCGCTGCGGCTCCGACATTGTCTTGAGGGTGGTCGCCATCTTGTCGAGGTCGGTCACCTTCATCTTGTCTTTATCGAAGTCGGTGCACCACTGCTGAGCGTCCTTCTTCGCCTTGGCCGCGGTGATCTGCTCTTGAGTGGACGTGATTTCGCTGTCGATTTCCACGGTCTTAGCATCCGCAGACTGGATTTCGGCCCGCATATCCTCAATCTCCTGAGCCTTTGAGCGAGCGCTGACGTACATGGTGGCGCTGACAAGGAGGAAGATGACGGCGAGAACCGAGCAGATGATCGTCAGGATCTGAGGAAGGCGGGAGGGCTTTTTCGCCTGGGGCTGGACTCCGTAGCTCACTTCTGTGCCTCCTCAAGTTCTTTCTTCACCTTGTCGAGTTCATCCTGCTTGTGGTCGAGGCTGATCTTTGTGGAGTTGCGCTGCTCCTGCACGTCGCGCCACTCGACGTTCTGAGCGCGCAGCTGCATACCTGTGTACACCATCGTGCCGAAGAAAACGACCACGAGGAGCGCGGAGACGATAGCGCCGATGACCCATCCGCGACCGCTCTTCGGTGCGGCCTCTGCCACCTGCGGGCCCGCTTGCTGCCCCGCTCCGGCGACGCCCAGCTGCGGGGCGATGCCCGACGGATTGTAGGGGTCCGAGGAAACGGTCGGAGCCTGCGACTGGGCGGGCATGTACTGCCCCGCAGCCTGGTCTACGGGTATTTGCTGCGCGACAGGCGCTCCCTGCTGCGGCATATCGTGGAATTGCTCGGTCCACTCCCCGCCGTTCCACCAGCGAAGGCGCTGGCTTCCTGCGGGGTCGGGGTACCATCCGGGTGCTGGTTGAGACATGACCGTCCTTTCAGTTTCTGGCACCAGTGTAACCAATCCGTGAGGTTCTTAACGCAGGCAATATGACAGTCGCGGGGAACGTCGGACGCATGACAGGTACTCTGAAAGCTATGGCCTCTCTTTTCGCGTCTTCACCCCTGCTCGCACTGTTTGTCGTCGTTGCGTTGGGTGCTGCGATCGGGGCCATTCGGATCGGCCCGCTGCGCTTCGGAGCGGCGGGTGCGCTCTTCGTCGGTCTCGTCGTCTCGGCGCTGCATCCCGAGGTTGTCAGCACCCACATGTCGATCGTCCAGCCGATGGGCCTGGCCTTCTTCGTGTATTGCGTCGGCATTTCAGCGGGTGCCACCTTCTTCCAGGATCTGCGTAAGCAGACGAACCTCCTCGCCCTCACCACGATCGTCTGCGTCGTGGGGGCGCTCATCGCGCTCGCGGGAGGCCGCCTCCTCGGACTGTCCTCCGGGCTCACGTCGGGTCTCTTCACGGGTGCTCTGACGGCCGCACCTGCCCTCGATACGGCCACCCGCCTCACGGGAGATCCCAACGCGGCAGTTGGCTACGCCTTCGGCTATCCGGTGGGCGTCATCGGCGGCATCCTCATCGTCACTATCACCGTGACGAGGAAGTGGGTCGGCCCCAAGGACACGCCTTCCCTCGCGGGTTCCTCCCTGGAGGCCGTCAGTATTCATGTCTCCAAGCACATCAACACGCGCGACATCGACGCGTGGCGCGACCAGCGCGTGCGCCTGTCCTACCTGCGTCGTGACGGGC
>CAUTGT010000257.1:0-2848 GCA_963537735.1 uncultured Actinomycetaceae bacterium
CCGACCCAGCACCTGACCAAGCGCGGCACGCCCACGATGGGCGGCGTCGTCATCATCCTGGCAACGGTCGTCGCATGGCTGATCGGCTCTCTTGTTGCGGGCGCCGGGCCGTCGTGGTCCGGCTTGCTGCTGGTTTTCCTGTTCGTCGGACTGGGCGTCATCGGCCTCCTCGACGACGGCATCAAGATCATGCGTCAGCGTTCTCTCGGCCTGCATCCCTCCGGCAAGATCATCGGACAGGTCGCCGTGGCCTCGCTCTTCGCCCTGGGCACGCTCGTCAAGCCCAACGAGTTCGGTGAGTACCCGGGCACCCTCGCGATTTCTTTCGCGCGTCCCACGGCCCTGACCCTGGGCTTTGCGGGCCTGGGCCTGGGCATTGCCCTGTACCTCATCTGGACCAACCTCATCGTGACGGCCTGGTCAAACGCGACAAACCTGACGGACGGCCTCGACGGCCTGGCTGCGGGCGTCTCGATCTTCGTCTTCGGCGCGTACACGTTCATCAGCTACTTCCAGCGCATCCAGGCTTGTACGCAGCTCGGCGCGAACCAGGCGAACTGCTACTCGACGCGAGATCCCCTCGACCTCGCGATCTTCTGTGCCGCACTGATCGGCGGCCTCGCGGGCTTCCTGTGGTGGAATGCCTCGCCGGCCCAGATCTTCATGGGCGACACGGGTGCCCTCGCCCTCGGTGGAGCCGTCGCCGGCCTATCGATCCTCACCCAGACGCAGCTGCTCGCCATCGTCGTCGGCGGCCTGTTCGTCGCCGTCGTCCTCTCCGACGTCATCCAGATCGGCGTCTTTAAGGCCACCGGCAAGCGCGTCTTCCGCATGGCGCCGCTGCACCACCACTTTGAGTTGCTCGGGTGGAAGGAAGTGACGATCGTGATCCGCTTCTGGCTGATCGCCGCGATCGTCGCGGTGGCCGGCGCGGGCCTGTTCTACGCGGAGTGGGTGTCCCTTCGATGAGTCGTTTCGCTGCTGTCGTCGGCTGGGGTAAGTCCGGGCAGGGGGCCGCCGGCGCACTGCTCGCGCGTGACTGGCAGGTGCGTGCCTTCGACGCGCGCGGGGGACAATCCCTGTTCTTCGATGACGTCAATGGCGTCGATGTTCACGTCGACGATAATCCCGAGGCCCTAGCGCGCGCGATCGTCGAGGCCAGCCCCGACCTCGTCGTCGTGTCTCCGGGCATTCCCGCACACCACCCGGTCTTCTCCGCCTGCGAGGCCGCCGGTATCGAGGTGTGGGGCGAGGTTGAACTCGCCTGGCGTCTGCAGGAGGAAGGCCCGCACGCGGGTCGCCCGTGGCTGGTCGTAACCGGCACGAACGGTAAGACGACGACGGTCGGCATGCTCGGCGAGATCCTGCGCTGCGCGGGCGCCAAAGCCGAAGAGGTCGGCAATATCGGTACGCCGATTACGCGCGCGATTGACTCCGACGCCGAGGTGTTCGCGGTGGAGCTGTCCAGCTTCCAGCTGCACACGGCCCGGACGGTCTCGCCGCTGGCGTCGATCTGCCTGAACGTGGATGCCGATCACCTGGACTGGCACGGCACCGTGGAGGCGTACGCGGCCGATAAGGCGCGCGTCTACGAGAACACGATCCGCGCTTGCGTCTACCCCGCGTCCGATCGACGCGTGGAGCAGATGGTGGAGAACGCCGACGTCGTGGAGGGGGCTCGCGCGATCGGGCTAACCCTCGGCGCGCCGACAGTGTCCCAGTTCGGCATCGTCGAGGGGCTGCTGGTCGACCGCGCATTCGTGGAGGACCGCGCGCGTCACGCCGCCGCCCTCGCGCACATTTCTGACTTGGCGGGGGCGTACGGCCCCCACCCGTCCGCCGCGGTCGTGTCGGACGCCCTGGCTGCTGCGGCCCTTGCCCGCGCCTACGGCGTTGAGCCCGAGGCCGTCGAGGCGGGGCTGCGCACGTTCCGGCCGGCCGGACACCGTCGCGCAATCATCGCGCACGCCGCGGACCTGACCTGGGTGGACGATTCGAAGGCGACGAATGCGCACGCGGCGCGTGCCTCTCTCGCGGGACTGCCCCCGCGCAGCGCGATCTGGATCGTTGGTGGCGACGCGAAGGGCCAGGATTTCACGGAACTGATCCGCCAGGTCGAGCCGACGCTGCGAGGCGTCGTCGTCATCGGCGAGGACCGCGCGCCTCTCGTGCAAGCGCTGCAGGCCGGCGCGCCGGACGTTCCCCGCGTCGAGGTCGACGGCCACGAGGACTGGATGTTCTCGGTCGTTAACGAGGCCGTGGCACTGTCCATGCCGGGCGACACCGTCGTGCTCGCACCGGCCTGCGCCTCGTGGGATCAGTTCGACAACTACGGTCAGCGTGGCGACGCGTTTGCTGATGCCGTGTCGCGCCTAGAGGCCCAGTGGGGGAGCACCGGTGGCGACGAATAAGCGCGGCTGGCACATCCCGACGATCACGCTGCCTCGCATCCGATTCGGGTCGGGACGAGAACGCAAGGAAGATCCGGCGATGACGTACTACCTCGTCATCGTGCCGGCACTGCTGCTGTCGGTGTTCGGTCTCATCATGGGCTTTTCAGCGCAAACCGTGACGGCGATCGCGCAGGGCGAGAACCCCTACACGGCGTACGCTCGCCCGCTGATCATCATCCTCGTGTCGCTCGTGATCGCGACGATCGTCCTGCTCGTGCCTCAGCGGTGGCTCATGCACCTGGCCCCCGTGATGTTCGTGGGCGCGCTCATTTTCCAATCCCTGGTGCTCAGCCCTTTGGGACGCTCGGAGGGTGGCAACGCGAACTGGGTGAAGGTGGGGCCGATCATGGCCCAGCCCTCCGAGTTCCTCAAGCTTGCGCTCATCGTGTTCCTGG
>CAUTGT010000258.1:0-2844 GCA_963537735.1 uncultured Actinomycetaceae bacterium
AAGGTCTCGACATCTTCGAGGTGGGCGCCAACTTGGAGAGGAAAAATGTCAATACCGGAACGACCCATTGTCAGAATGTCGACATAGCGGCGCTCGAGAGACATGGTGCCTCCTTCCTCTCCGTTGGGGTGGCCCGTAAACCTTTCGTTCCAAGGATGCACTATCAACAGGCAATCGTCAAACTTTGTCTATACAATATGTAACAGCGCGTCACTCTCGCCCTTTACATCAACGCTGATACTATGTAACCCTAAATAATTAGTACCACTGTCGCGCCACACACGAAGGTTTGACATGTCCAAAGCATCGCCCACCTCAGGGAACGCCCCCTACGTTCCAGACATCACGCTGGATCGTTCCTCCCCTGTGCCGCTGTACTTCCAGATTTCGGAACCCATTGCACAGCTCATCAACTCCGGCGCCCTGCCTGCGGACACACGCCTAGAGGACGAACTGTCGATGGCTGCGCGACTGCACGTCTCCCGCCCCACGGCACGACAGGCACTCCAGCGCCTGGTCGACCGCGGCCTACTCACGCGCCGCCGCGGCGTCGGTACGATCGTGTCCCCGCGCCACGTTCACCGCCCCATGGAGCTCACCTCCCTCATGCGCGACCTCGTCAACGCCGGCCACAAGGTCCACACGACGATCCAGCGCTACGAGGCACGCCCGGCCAACGCTCAGGAAGCCGACGTCCTCAAGATCACCGAGGGCACCCTCATCGTCCATATCGAGCGCACCCGTTTCGCCAACGACGAGCCGATCGCCGTGCTCACCAACTTCATCCCGACGGACATCGCGCCGACCATGCAGGAGCTCGAGTCCAGCTCCCTCTACGACCTCATGCGCGAGCGCGGCGTCACCCTGGCCTCGGCCCGCCAGGTGATCGGCGCCCGCAGCGCCACGACCAAGGAAGCCAAGCTCCTGTCCGAGCACCGCGGCGCCGCACTGCTGACGACGCAGCGCACCACCTACGACCCCTCGGGACGCATCGTGGAGTACGGCAACCACATCTACCGCGCATCGCGATACTCCTTCGAGGCCAGCCTTTTCGCCCAGTGACAAGATATTGATACTTTGTCCTAACAAACTGTTGACAGGTGGATGCACTCGCCGTAGACTTATTCCCGACGGAGAAAGTCGAAAGCAATCACAAAGGAGTGCTTCCCGCCATGTCCATCGAGTACACCCCCGGCCCCCTTCTGGACGCCGCGCGCAACACCCCCACCGCCCTGTGGAATGATTCCTCGGATCCCAATGAGCTGGCGCAGTCCATCTCCTTTGGCGGCGTTGGTGCTACCTGCAACCCGACCATCGCCTACACCTGCATCAACCAGCGTCGCGATGTGTGGCTGCCCCGTATTGCGGAGCTCGCCAAGGAAATGCCCGACGCCACCGAGTCCGAGATCGGCTGGCAGGTCGTGCGCGAGCTGTCCCTCGAGGCCGCCAAGCTCCTCGAGCCCATCTTCGAGGCCGAGAACGGCCGCAATGGCCGCCTGTCAATGCAGACAGACCCTCGCCTGGCTCGCTCCGCCAAGGCTCTTGCCGACCAGGCCGAGGAGTTCCACAACCTCGCCAAGAACATCATCGTAAAGATCCTGGCCACCTCAGTGGGCATCGAGGCCATCGAAGAGGCCACCTACCGTGGCGTCTCCGTCAACGTGACGGTCTCCTTCTCCGTCGCCCAGGCCATCACCACGGGTGAGGCCATCGAGCGCGGCCTCAAGCGCCGCGAGGCCGAGGGCAAGGACACCTCCCAGATGGGCCCGGTCGTCACCCTCATGGTGGGCCGCCTCGACGACTGGATCAAGGAGGTCGCCGAGCGCGACGAGATGTTCCTGGATCCGGGCCACCTCGAGTGGGCGGGCATTGCCGCCTTCAAGCGCGCCTACCAGGAGTTCCAGAAGCGTGGCCTGCGCGCCCGCATGCTCTGCGCTGCGTTCCGTAACGTCATGCACTGGTCCGAGTTCGTCGGTGGCGACGTCGTCATCTCCCCGCCGTTCAAGTGGGCCAAGCGCATCAACGACTCGAACTACAAGATGGAAGAGCGCATGGATATCCCGGTGCGCGAGGACATCATGAAGACGCTGCTCTCGATCCCCGAGTTCGTCCGCGCCTACGAGCCCGACGGCATGACCCCGGAGGAGTTTGACACCTTCGGTGCCACCGTGAAGACCCTGCGCAGCTTCCTGCAGGCAGACGCTGACCTCGACGCCCTGGTGCGCGACGTCATTATGCCCGCTCCGTGATCCACTCGGTGGCCCCACATCTACGGTGTGGGGCCACCACCGGTCACGCATCCCCCTTTCCTCCCTCTCTATGAGAAAGAAGCAAAGATGCTCAACATCGCCGTTATCGGCGCCGGCCGCATCGGCCACGTCCACGCCAAGACCATCGCCGCACACCCCGGCGCCACCCTCGCCCTCGTCGCCGATCCTTTCGGTGACGCCGCGAGCAAGCTGGCCGAGGTCTACGGCGCCCGCCACACGACCGACGTGGACTCCGTTTTCACCGACGAGGGCGTCGACGCCGTCGTCATCGGCTCGCCCACACCCCTGCACATCCCCCACCTGCTCGCCGCCGCTAAGGCCGGCAAGGCCGTGCTGTGCGAGAAGCCGATCGCCCTGGACATGAAGGACGTCGAGGCCGCTCGCGACGAGCTGGGTGCCGTGTCCGTGCCCGTCATGTTCGGCTTCAACCGCCGCTTTGACCCCTCCTTCGCCGCGGTTCACGCCCAGCTTGAAGAGGGAAAGATCGGTGATCTGGAGAACCTGCTCATCATCTCGCGTGACCCCTCCGCTCCCCCGGCCGAGTACGTGAAGGTCTCCGGCGGCATCTTCCGCG
>CAUTGT010000259.1:0-2840 GCA_963537735.1 uncultured Actinomycetaceae bacterium
GGTTGGCTCGTCGGCGCATGGCGGCGCTGACGAAAGCCGTGTACGACAGCGCCCTCACTGAGGATGACGAACCCGCCGAACCGAGTGTCGCCCGCTTCCTGCCGGGAGGGCCGACCGTGGCCGCATTGATCCTCGTGGTCGTGCTCATCGCCGCCGTGGGGGTGTGGAGGCACGCAGCGTCGCGCGAACGCGCCCAAGCCCTCGCTCAATCTTCCTCCGAGGGAGAAGAGAGCGAGTCTGCGCCCGTCTCGGCAGGCACGTCCCCGTCCCCACCTACATCCGCAGGGGAACGCACCGACGATGTCGTCGTCTACGTCTCCGGTGCGGTCGCCTCCCCAGGGGTGCTCACCCTGCCAGCAAACTCCCGCGTCATCGACGCCATCACGGCGGCGGGAGGCGCAATGCCCGAGGCCGACCTGGAATCAATTAACCTCGCCCGCATCCTCGTCGATGGGGAACAGATTCGGGTCGGCGTCGTAGGGGAGTCGCCACCTGTGGCGTCTGCCGGGACGGGCACAGCCTCGGGGGCGTGCGTCCGACTGGCCACAGCCACCGAGGCCGACTTGCAGACCCTGCCCGGCATCGGCCCGGCCCTCGCCACACGCATCATCTCCTACCGGGCTACGCACCCTCGCCTGTCCACCGTCGAGGAACTCGACGACGTCCCCGGCATCGGCCCATCCCTCATCGAAAAGATCCGGCCGGGTGTGTGCCGATGAGTGAGGCCCAATTCGCGCCCCGCATGATCGACCTGCGCCTCGCGCCCGCAGCCACAGCCACCTGGGCCACCACCTGGTGGGCGACAGACCACCCAGCTCACTGGTCCACCATCTGCGTGTCCGCCCTCGCTGCGCTCACCTGCGCCGCCTCCTACGCATGCTCACACCGAAACCGGAAGGCCCCCAGGCACGCCCTCACCCCACCCAGGTCCGCCCGCCTCGGCCTCGCACTCCTCCTCGCATGCATCGCCTGCGCGCTCGCGGTTGGATCCTCGGCCCGCCGCCAATACGACGCCGACCCCGCCCGCCGCGACTCCGGCCCCATCCACGCGCGCGTCGTCCTCCAGGCCGACCCGGCCCCAGCCTCGTCTGGGTTCTCCTCGACACGCAGCACCCGCGCGCGTATCGACGCCGTCTCCGTGGGGGAGGAGTGGCTCCCTGCCAGCGCCACCGCCCTCGTGCGCGCGCCCGGATGGCAGGACGCCGCGCGAGGAGACGTCTACGAGGTGTGGGGAAGCCTCGACGCGACCTTCGCCGCCGACGCGCCATCGGTAGGAACGATACGTGTCCGGCGAGCCCAGCTCATCGAGCGGCCCGGCGGCCTGTCCGCCTGGATGCGCTCCACCCACCGGGCCTTCACCAGAGCATGCGCACCTCTGCCCAGGGACGCGCGCTCCCTCGTCCCCGGCATGGCGATCGGAGACGACCGCGCAATGCCCGCAGACCTCGCGCAAGCCATGAAAACCACCTCCCTCACCCACCTCACCGCCGTCTCCGGATCCCACATCGTCATCGTCCTGGCCACCGTCACCCTCGTCATCCCACCGAGAAAACCCCTACGCCTCGCCGCCACCATCCTCGTCCTCGGAACAATCCTCATCCTCGTCGGCCCAGAACCCTCCGTCGTGCGCTCCGTCTGCGTCGCAGCCGTCGCCGCACTCGGACTCATCCTCGGACGCGACGGCCAATCCATCGCCGCCCTCTGCGCCGTCGTGATCGCCACCCTCCTCATCGACCCCTGGTCATCCCACTCCTACGGCTTCGCCCTGTCGGCGCTCGCCGCGCTCGCGGTCGTCGGCCCCTCTGCGGCGCTGATGCGGCGCTGCCGCCGGCGAATACGAGGGGACACACGCGTCGGGAAAGCGCTGCGTCGGCTCGTGGAGATGGTGTGCGTGCCCGCCTTCGCGGAGCTGGCGACCGCACCCCTCATCGTGTCGCTCTCCGGGAACGTGCCGGTGTGGGGCATCGCTGCCAACGTCCTTGCCGAGCCCGCCGTTCCGGTCGCGACCGTCGCGGGGCTCACGGGAGCGCTCATCTCCCCGCTGAGTATTCGAGCCGCCTCGGCATGCGCCGTCGTTGCGTCGTGGGCGACCGCGTGGATCGCAGGGGCGGCGCGCATATGCGCTTCACTGCCCGGAAACGGGGTGCACGTACCCGGTGGATCCTCAACCGTCTTGGGCGTGTACGCCTGCTGCGGCGTCGGATGGATCGCGTGGTGGGCATGGAAGCGGTGGGCATTCCCGATCGTCAATGCCGACGAGGCCTGAGTGATCAGTGCTCACCGCCAAGGAGCTGAGATGCCGCAACGGCGCTGCAACCTGGTGACACCTGCCACGAGTAGCGTCCGCCCACGGCTAAGACAGACACAGATGAGCTCGCTCAGTGGCAGACTTAGACAGTTACCGTTTCAGCGGAAAGGCAGGAAGACGTGGCAGCACGCGGTTCGCGCCCGACGCCGCCAGCCCAGATCACGCTGGCACCCATCGTGTTGATCAAAGGCCCCGAGGGCCTTCTCGTCGACCGCGCCCTCGACCAGCTGCGCGCCCTCGCACACGAGGCCGACCCCAACCTTGAGCGCACCGACATCAACGCGGCCACCTACCAGGCCGGACAGCTCGACGTCATCGCCTCGCCCTCACTCTTCGGCGAATCCCGCATGGTCATCATCCGGGACCTGGAAACGATGAGCGACGCTCTCGCCAACGATCTGATCGCCTACGCCGGCGCGCCCGCGCCCGACGTGTGGATGTTCCTGGCACACCCCGGTGGCAACGCCCGCGGTAAGAAGGTCATCGACACGATCACCAAGGCCAAATGGCCCGTGATCCCCGCCGAACCGCT
>CAUTGT010000260.1:0-2835 GCA_963537735.1 uncultured Actinomycetaceae bacterium
GCCTGTAGTGAGTAGGCCAGCTCGATCTCTTCGAGCGCTGACTCGATGGCGCGATTCATGTAGAACGACTTCGTTCGTCCCGTCCGCTCGGCAAGGGCCGTGAGGCGGGCGTCGATCTCGGGATCGAGCCTGACGGAGCGTGCAACCCGTGCCGTAGACATGTGTCCTCCTCAAAAGTGACTACGCGTAGTCTATCGCTCTTTGGGCATAGCTGGAAGAGCGTGCGATGCGTGATGAGTTGGGAAGTGAATGCTCGTCGGCACGCTATCAACGATAGATAATCTGGGATCAAGAAACTAATAGCGAACAGAGCGTCCGATAAAGGACCAACGGTCGCTATCGTTGCCTACGCGAAAGTGTTATCGTTAACGCAACCACTGCCTCGTCAATGAAGACCCAAGGAGTACACGTGAGCACCGACCCCCGTGCCGCCATCACTGCCGCCGACACCGCGCTCGGCATCGAGTTCGGCTCGACCCGCATCAAGGCCGTCCTTATCGGCCCCGACCACGAGGTGCTCGCCACGGGCGGCCACGGGTGGAAGAACCACCTGGAGGGCGGCCTGTGGTCCTACACTCTCGACGAGGTCGTCGCCGGCCTGCAAAGCGCCTACGCCTCCCTGGTCACCGACGTACGTGAGCGCTACGACGTCACCCCCACGTCCTACGGCTCGATCGGCATCTCCGCGATGATGCACGGCTACCTCGCGTTTGACGCCGACGGCACCCAGCTCGCGCCCTTCCGCACGTGGCGTAACACCAACACCGGTCGCGCGGCGGACGAGCTCACCCGCCTCTTCGGCTTCAACATCCCCCTGCGCTGGTCGATCGCGCACCTGCACCAGGCGGTCCTCGACTCCGAGGAGCACGCGCCGCGCGTCGCACGCCTGACGACCCTGGCCGGCTGGGTCCACCACCAGCTGACGGGCCGCCACGTCCTGGGCGTCGGCGACGCCTCGGGCATGTTCCCGATCGACTCCGAGGCCGGCACCTACGTGGGCTCCTACCTCGATCAGTACGAGGCCCTGGTGCAGGATCGGGTCCCGTGGCGTCTGCGCGACGTGCTCCCGACCATGCTGAGCGCGGGCCAGGATGCGGGGACGCTGACGCCCGAGGGGGCCGCTCTCATTGACTCGACCGGCACGCTCCAGCCCGGGATCGCGCTGTGCCCGCCGGAGGGTGACGCGGGCACGGGCATGATCGCCACGAACGCGATCGCTCAGCGCACGGGCAATATCTCGTGCGGCACCTCCGTCTTCCTCATGGCGGTCCTTGAGCGTTCCCTCACCGAGCTGCACACCGAGATCGACATGGTGACCACGCCCGACGGCTCGCCCGTCGCCATGGTCCACTCGAACAATGGCGCGTCCGAGCTCGACGCGTGGGTCGGCTGGTTCGCGGACTTCGCGCGCCTCGTCGGCGCCGACGTGAGCGTCCCGGCGATCTACGAGGCCCTCTACAACCACGCGCTCACGGGCGAGGCCGACGCGGGTGGGGTGATGGCCTACAACACCCTGTCCGCCGAGCCGCTCGTCGGCCAGGAGGCGGCGCAGCCGGTGTTCACGCACACAGCTGACGCGCGCGTGAGCCTGGCCAACGCGGTGCGCGCTCAGCTTATGAGCATCTTTGCGGCCGTGCGTATCGGCGTCGACATCCTCGGTGGTGAGGGCGTGCACCTCGACTCGCTCTTCGCCCACGGCGGCCTGTTCAAGACCCCGGGCGTCGCCCAGCAGATCCTCGCGGACTCGCTCAACATTCCCGTGTCCGTGGGAGACACCGCGGGCGAGGGCGGCGCGTGGGGCATCGCGGTCCTCGCGCGCTACCGGGCTGTGCTCGCAGGGGACGAGGGCGCGCCCGCGCTGCCGGAGTACCTGTCCGAGCGCGTCTTCGCGGGCGCATCTGTCTCCACCCTCGAGCCCACCCCCGAGGGAGTGGCCGGGTATGAGCGCTTCCTCGACGCCTACCGCGCGGCCCTGCCCGGCGTGGAGGTCATCGCCCGGGGCGCTGCTCGCTGATGAGGCCGGGGCTGGGGTGAGTGGACCGGCTCGCCCAGCCCCCACCTCGTCGATTGAGCGAAACCCGCTACGATTACACCCATGGGTAAAGCTAGCCGCCGTAAGAAGGTCACCGATCCCGCCAAGCTCAAGGCGTATCGCCCGCCGATCCCCTTCGTCGCGCGCCCCTACGAGGGCCTGCCGAAGGAGATCGAGCTGGTTGCCATGCGCGAGCTCATCCCGGCGGCCACGCTGACCGCACGCACCGACGCCGACCACGGCGCCGTCGAATTCGACTTCGTCACTCTCCTGCCCGAGGGCCACCCCGCGATGGTGCGTCCCGACGGCCGAATCCTCGTTGCTCTGCAGACCCGCTCGAACTCCGCGGACCTGAGCCATGACGCGGGCGCCGCGCTGCTCGCGGCCATCGCCGCGAAGGAAGCGGGCGACGAGGGCGTCATCTCGATCGACGTGCGCGAGCCCTCCGAGCGTCTCCAGGACATCGTCGACGCAGACAGCTTCACGGACATGAAGCTCGAGGAGGACTTCTCCTTCTGGTTCGACCCGGCCGAGGAGATCGACGAGTCGACGCGTCGCGCCCTCGAGCAGAACCGCGACGAGATCATCCCGACCGAGCCCGTGCCCGGCGTCCCCGGCGCGTACTGGTGCGAGATGAACCGTAACTTCGTGCGTTTCCTGACGGACAACGACGAGACCAAGCTCTTCGACGCGCTCGCCCGCCTGGCCGCACGCGGCGAGGCCAACGTCGGCGAGGGCTCCCGCTACGTGGGTTCCTTCCGCGCGTGCGGCCTGATCGTCCCGGTCTTCGAGCTGCCCGAGGG
>CAUTGT010000261.1:0-2831 GCA_963537735.1 uncultured Actinomycetaceae bacterium
GAGGGAGCCTCACCCGGGATCACGATGGGGCGCTGGCGCAGCCGTGCGCGACGCAGCGCACCGACCTGGGTGATCAGCACGTAGCTGGCCAGCGTCTCGTTGCGCGTATCCATGGTGAACCGTCTGCTCGGATGGCGTTCGGACCAGCTAAAGCGGTAGTAGCCCGACATCTCCCAGGCGGTGAAGAAATCGGTGTTGTAGTTTGAGAAGGAATACCCGTACCCGTATCCCTGCTGGAAGTCGGCTTTAGCGACGGAAGTATCCGAACAGATCTTGCCAATCAATTCTTCCAATTTCTCCAACATGCTCGGAGACTCCTTCGATGATGTTCTGCGTGATGAGCTCGTCGATCGTCATGGGCGCCCATCCGCCGATGAAGACCTTCTCGATGATGCGCACCTGCGGGATTTGCCCGTGGGAACCCATGTCCTTGTCGAGCAGGCAGATCTCGATGGCGACGTCCTCGGGCAACGGGTTCTCAGTGAAGCGGAACTGGCGGTACAGCTCGTTGTAGTTGGCGGGTGGACCCGAGCGGAACTCCGAGGGGAAGATCAGCCCCTTGATGATGGGCGTCAGGTTGCGCGCCCCGACGTGTCCGATGTGGTCCAGGCCGTCAATGTCGAAGGCCTCGATGAACTCGTCTTTGTCACGGAAGTAGCGGTTGGTTCCCGGGATTTCGCCGTGGTCGCGGTCCTCGCGCCACACCGGACAGATCGTCCCTGGCTGCGAGAAACGCGAGCGCATCCAGTCGGCCGTCGATCGAATGTACGGGTCGGTGCCCTCACCCATTTGGAGTTCCATGGCACCTGTCACGTCAGCTCCGCACCGGTAACGCTCTCCGAGGCCCTGCGCCGCGTTGGGCAGTACGTCGCCGGGGCCGGGTCCACGCGTGGGAAAAATGTGTGTCTGATGGACAGTGCGCGGGGAATCGTCGGGGGAAGGAGTCTCTAGTTGCATCGGAACTCACTCCTCTTTCTCGGTGCAGGCGCGGGGATCGGTGGGGCCGAGGCCTCGGTCGGCGGGAGAGGAATCGGGGGTTCGGCGCCCGGCGCGGGGACGTCGGAGGGGGCCGCGCTGTCCTGCGGCTCGGCGGCCGGGGGCGGGGGAATCGGAGGTTCGGCGGACGAGGCCTCGGCTGCTTTATCCTCCGGCGTGCTCTCTGCGGCTCCGTCCTCGGGCTCACTGCCGCCGGGTGCCTCCACCTGCTCGCCGTCGCCGGTGTCCTCGGTCTGCTCGGCCTCGCCGGTGGGGCTTGCAGCGTTCTCTCCGGTCTCCTCGGACGCCTTCTCCTCCTCGGCGTCGTCGGTTTCTTCGGCTGTTTCTTCCTTGACCGGCGCGGGCACGGGCTCCTGGTACATCGCCAGCTCGATAGCGTCGACGATCGGGCACACGATCTTGTTGAAACCCTCGTAGTCGAGGTCGCGCAGGTCGTCGTTGCCGCACCGGATACGCAGGTTGATGAAGTGCACCTGGTTGTAGAAGATGATGAGCATCGGCTCTTTGACGACCACGGACTCGCCGCCGATCCCGATGTTGCCAGCCTCGGGGATGGAGAGCACGTCCTCGCGCGACTCGAGTTTGACGGAGTGATCGTCCACGAAGATCGTGATGTCCGCGAAATACTCGAAGGCGGCGTAGACCGCCTGGAGCATCATCTCCCACGAGACGCGGTTCGTGAGGGTAAAGGTGGACTTCAGCCAGCCGCCTTCCTCGTGATGCCCTTCCAGGTGCATGCCTGTGCTCCTCTCGCTTCCTGGGGTGTGTGCGTGCGGGGCTCAGCCCTTCGGCAGTGTGGCCGGCGGGACGTGCATCATGATCTCGATGGAGTCCATGAACTGGCACATCGACTTGTTGAACTTCTCGTAGTCGGTGGTCTGGAATTCCTCGTTGACTCGGCCGATCGCGACGTTGATGAACGGCTTCTGGTTGAAGAAAGTCAGCATGATCGGCGCCTTGAGGATGGGCGACATGCCTCGGATCATGACGCTGGACGCCTCGGGAATGACCAGCAGATCCTCGGGAGCGGAGAAGTGGAGGGGCTCGCCGTCGACCTGCACCTCGGCGTCCTCAATGTAGGGGTAGACCCCGCGCACGCCCTGGGTCAGTTTCTCCCACGGCACGCGGTACGTGAGGTTGAAGCTGGATCGGATCCAGCCCGGTTCTTCGGTGAGACCAGCCAGCAGCATGGGGAATCCTTCACGTCATTGAGGATGTCTGTGTGGTCGGCATCCTATCAGAGCGGGTGGCTGGCCCAGCACGAGGGAATCGCTCAGCGGGCGGCGTCGATCGCTGCCTTCGCCGTCTTCAGGTCGACGCCGGTGCGGTCCCTGTAGGACTTGACGGCGTAGAGCGTCCTGCCCTCGGCGATCATCTGGAGTTCGGCCGCGCTCAGCTCCGGGAACGAGGCCGTGGCCGGGGTGGGCGCACCGGCTGGAATGGCGGGAACCGACGCCTGCGGGGCTGCTGCCTCGGGAGCGGGGAAGGAAGACCCGGCGAGAGCCGTGACCCCAGCGTCCGCGTAGGCGGCGCGCAGTCGCGCCTCCAGGGTCGCGACCTGCTCCTTGAGTCGGCTGTTCTCGGCGCGCAGATCTTCGATTTCGCTTGCCTGACCAAACCACTTACCCACGTGTTGCCTCCTTGAAGGGATCATATGGAAGGCTTTCATCCTATCCGTCTTCGTCGACGTGCTGCCGACGAGCGCCCGGTGGCGGAGACGAAGGCATCTGGAGAAAACCCGCCCCGGCCTCGTCGATGATGACGCGCGAAGAGTGGGCGTCAACGCGCCGTGACCGGCGGAACAAGCCGCCCGCCGCGCCTGGGCCGGTAAAATA
>CAUTGT010000262.1:0-2822 GCA_963537735.1 uncultured Actinomycetaceae bacterium
CGATAACGCCCAGCTTGTCGGAGACCTTGGAGCCGCCGAGGACAACGCCGTAGGGGCGCTCGGGGTCGCCGGTCACCTTGGACAGGGACTCGATCTCCTTGAGGACGAGCAGGCCGGCGGCCGAGGGCAGCAGCTTGGCGATGTCGTAGACGGATGCCTGCTTGCGGTGGACGACACCGAAGCCGTCGGAGACGAAGGCGTCGCCGAGCTTGGCGTACTCGCGGGCCAGCTCCTCGCGCTCTTCATCGACCTTGGAGGTCTCACGAGCGTCGTAGCGGACGTTCTCGAGCAGGGCGATCTCGCCCTCACCCAGGGCGGCAACGGTCTCGGTGGCCGACGGGC
The DNA here is from genome assembly GCA_963537735.1 of uncultured Actinomycetaceae bacterium. GTDB lineage: Bacteria > Actinomycetota > Actinomycetes > Actinomycetales > Actinomycetaceae > Pauljensenia. Next base: position 343 of record CAUTGT010000262.1, read on the forward strand.
CAACGACGTCGGAGGCCAGCGTGACCTTCACGCCGGACAGCTCGGCGAGGCGCGCGGCGACGGGGGCCAGCGAGAAGGCGGGATCGACCTGACCCTTGGGGCGGCCGAGGTGGGCCATGATGACGACCTTGGCACCGGCGTCGGTGAGGGTCTTGAGGGTCGGCAGCGCCGCGCGGATACGGCCGTCGTCGGTGATGACGCCGTCCTTGAGCGGAACGTTGAAGTCGGAGCGGACGAGGACGCGCTTGCCGCGCAGGTCGCCCAGGGTGGAGATGGTCCTCACGAGGAGTCCTTTCGGTCTGAAGGCGGTGGCGATGTACGAGATGCCCGTGCACGAGCGTGCACGGGCATCTCGCTGATCAGCTCATGGCTGGTGTATCAGCTGTGTGCTCAGGCGAGCTTGGAGCCGATGAGGGCGGTGAGGCGAACGAGAGCGTTCGAGTAGCCCCACTCGTTGTCGTACCAGGACAGGACCTTGACGAGGTTGCCGATGACCTTGGTCTCGGTGGCGTCGAAGATCGAGGTGTGCGGGTCGCCCACGATGTCGGTGGAGACGATCGGATCCTCGGTGTACTTCAGAACACCCTTGAGCTCACCCTCGGCGGCGGCCTTCACGGCAGCCTTGACGGCCTCGACGGAGACCTCCTTCTTCGCGATGAAGGTGAGGTCGGTCAGGGAGCCGGTCGGGGTGGGGACGCGGACGGCGAGGCCATCGAACTTGCCCTCGAGCTCGGGCAGAACCAGGGCAACGGCCTGGGCAGCACCGGTCTTGGTGGGGATCATGTTCAGGGCCGCGGCGCGGGCGCGACGCAGATCCGAGTGGGGGGCGTCGAGGACGCGCTGGTCACCCGTGTAGGAGTGGATGGTGGTCATGATGCCGCGCTCGATGCCGAAGTTCTCCTCGAGAACCTTGGCGAGGGGGGCGAGGCAGTTGGTCGTGCAGGAGGCGTTCGACACGATGTTCATCGTGGCGTTGTCGTAGTCAGCCTCGTTCACGCCCATGACGAAGGTGCCGTCGACGTTCTTCGCGGGAGCGGAGATGACGACCTTCTTGGCGCCACCGTCGAGGTGAGCCTTGGCCTTCTCGCCGTCGGTGAAGAAGCCGGTGGACTCAACGACAACCTCGACGCCGAGCTCGCCCCAGGGCAGGTCGGCGGGGTTACGCTGCGCCAGCACCTTGATGTGCTTGCCGTCGACGATGATGCCCTCGTCGTCGTAGGAAACCTCGCCCTGGAAGCGACCCGTGATCGAGTCGTACTTCAGCAGGTGAGCGAGGGTCTTGTTGTCGGTGAGGTCGTTAACGGCGACGATCTCGATATCCGCGCCCTGCTCGAGAGCGGCGCGGAAGAAGTTACGGCCAATGCGGCCGAAGCCGTTGATGCCAACGCGGGTGGTCACTATGTTCCTCCTGCTCGTGCCCACACGGGACACGGTCTTCGATGCAACCGGGCCTGCGGGTTGCCTGCCCGGCCCGCAGATGTCTGCGGTTCCAGCAGTTCCTAATCTACACCCAAAAGCGGACTCAGTCACAATCCAATTAGAAAATCTGCACGTGGGGTAATTCTCGTTTGGATTGAGACGAAGCGGCAGGAATCAGGGACCTCAGTCCTCCTCGAGCATGTCGAGCGTGAGCGCGGATTCCGTGTCCGGGATGCCGCGTTCGTGCGCGACCTTATCGGCGAGAGCCAGAAGGCGACGGATACGACCCGCGACAGCATCCTTGGTAAGAGGCGGATTCGTGTGCTTGCCGAGCTCTTCGAGGGACGCCTGCTTGTACTGCAGACGCAGCGTGCCGGCCTCGAGCAGGTGAGCGGGCACCTCGTCTCCGAGAATCTCGAAAGCACGTTCGACGCGAGCACCTGCGGCGACGGCCGCGCGGGCGGAGCGACGCAGGTTCGCGTCGTCAAAGTTAGCCAGTCGGTTGGCGCTTCCTCGGGCCTCACGGCGTTCGCGCCGCTCCTGCCACGCCTCGAAGGTCTGAGGGGCGCCCATGGCGGAGATCAGCGTACCGATCGCGTCCGAATCGCGGACGGAAACGCGGTCGGTGCCGCGAACCTCCTTGGAACGAGCAGACGCACCGAGCTTACGCGCACAGCCAACCATCGCGAGGGCAACCTCGGGACCGGGGCACGTGATCTCCAGCGACGAAGAGCGTCCTGGTTCCATGAGGGAACCGCGCGCGAGGAAGGCGCCGCGCCAGATAGCCGCGGCCTCGGCGGTTCCGGAGGCGACGAGCACCGGAGGCAGACCACGCACGGGACGACGCAGAGAGTCGACGAGGCCCGTGAGGCGCGCGAGCTCGTCAGCCTTGTGGACCACGCGCACGACGTAACGCTTGCCGCGTCGCAGAGAAGAACCGGACACCACGACGACGGAGGACTCAGCGTTGTACAGGGCCTGCAGGTAGGTACGCAGGCGACGCGCGGCCACGGGCGAGTCAAGCTCGGCCTCGACGAGGATGCGCCCGCCCACGAGGTGCA
>CAUTGT010000263.1:0-2814 GCA_963537735.1 uncultured Actinomycetaceae bacterium
GATGACCTCGCCTCCATTACGCTGATGAGCGACGGAGCCTCGGTCTACGAATGCACCTCCACCGATGAGGTCATCGATCTCCTTCAGGGCGGACAGGGCGTGTTTGGAATCGCTGTGGGCCGTGTCTGGCGCGAGGTTGAGGGCTCACTCGCGGAGCTGCCCCTTGAGCGCTCCGAGCCCGCGTTCGTCGACGAGCTCGCCGAGCGCCGCCGGTCGAAGCTTTCCGCTTCCTGATACGCGTATCAGACGTGAGTGTGGGGCCCAGGCGAGTTGCCTGGGCCCCACACTTATTGACTGGTGAGGGTCGCCTGCGCGATTAACGCCGTCCGAGCGGACGCGTCACGGTGTAGTTAGTCTCCAGGTCGGTGATCTCCACGGTGACCATGCCGTTCTCATCAACGATGTAGGACTCTTCGATAAGAGGGCCATCCTCGGTGCGAATGACGGGAACGGCCGTGAGGTCGATGTCAGAGTGTCGCAGGGCGCGATCGAAGGGAACGATGACCTCGCCGTAGGGCTGCAGGTCACCGCGGGGCACCCCGGCGTCGTCAAACGATGAATACTCGACGAAACGGAAATAGCCGATGTTGTGCGCGGCGCGGTAGCGGCGCTTGATCGTCAGGGTCTCACCGGGAGCAAGCTCAGTGTTCGGCTCCAGGAGGGTGTCGAACGAGATGAACGAGCCGGCCTCACGCTCACGGAAGACGCCGACGCCGCGCGAGAGCTGTTCGCGCACTGTGTACGCGGCCTCGGGATCGGCGCCGATGGCCAGACCGATCGCGGTTGAGGCTGCCGTGTGCGGCGAGCGGTGCACGCGGCGGCCGAAGCGCGAACGAAGCAAGCGGGCTACCAGCGGCAGCTGCGAACCGCCGCCAACCACGTAGAGACCGGCAATGTCGCCGCCCAGCTGACCAACACCTGACGCGTCGGGCACCAACAGGGGCTCCATGGCCTCGATCGTCGCCTCCACCAGGGGAGTGGCGGCCTCGTAGAAGTCGGTGACCGGAATTGTCACGGGCTTCCCGTCGACGGGTACGGTGATGAACTTCGTCGAGGGGGAAAGGGTCTCCTTCGCATCGCGCGAGTCCTCGATCAAGCGCTCCCACGCCTCATCGCCAAGCTTGCCGGAGTCGGTACCAGCGGCCGCGGCGAGGCGGGTGGCGAGCACGACGTCGAAGTCATCGCCGCCGATCATGTTGAGTCCGCGCGATCCCATGACCTCGTGGAGCGTTCCCGTGGCGGACACAATGGAGGCGTCGAAGGTGCCGCCACCCAGGTCGTAGACGAGGATCGCAGTGCGCTTCGAATTGAGGGTGCCAGCGTGGCGGTGCGTGTACTCGAAACCCGCAGCGGACGGTTCGTTGACCATCGCGAGCACGTCCCAGCCCGCGCGGCGGAAGGCCTCGAGAGTGAGGAAGCGCTGCGCCGACCACGCGTGAGCCGGAATACCGACGAGAGCCTCGAGCGGCTCCGAATCGGGCAGCGAGGCTATGGATGAGTTGGTGCGCAGCTGGCGCACGACGTAGCTGAGGAAACCCGTCAGTGCGTCGAGGATCGAGATGCTGTGATTGCCCAGGCGTAGCGTGGACGTGTCAGTCACCGACGGATCCGACAGTAGGCGCTTGAAAGAGCGCAGGTGGGGAGCGCCCTCCCGGGCTGCGTCCTCAGCATCAAAGCCGTAGACCAGGCGATCGCCGTCAAGAGCGATGATGGATGGAACGAAATCGACCGTATCGTCGTTATTGTTGACGAAAGAGACGATCGGGTAGTTTCCCCGATCGACGATAGCGATCGCAGTGGTCGTGGTGCCAAAATCAACTCCGAGTCTCATGGCACCCACACTAGCGTTTAAATAGGGGAGGTCCTAGGACGTCTCGCCGGGCGATCGCACATTCCCCAGTAAGGCCCTGTTTGCAATGGTGACAAAGAGCCAGGCGAGCAGGAAGTATACGCATCCGGCAATGGCATCAACCACATAATGATTGGCCGTTGCGACAATTGTCACGACGGTTAAAACGGGGTGGACGGCGAGAAGTAGTCGGGCCCACCACGAGCGCCACACGTACGTGCCGAGCATGAATGCAACCCACACCGACCAACCCGTGTGCATCGATGGCATGGCGCCGTAGGGGTTCGCAAGCGTGCCGAAGAGCTGAGAATATGCGGACGTGTGCTCGGCGACCGCATCCACAAAGCCAAGTTCGGGAACGAGGCGCGGGGGCGCCAGGGGATAGGTCCAGTAGGTGATGAGCGCGCCGAGCGTCATGATGACGAGAGTCCACCGCGCGCTGCGATAGTGAGCGGGGGCCTTCAGCCATAGGACAACCATGGCGAAACCGGTCATTGCAAAGAATGACACCGCGTACTGAGCGGACGCGAGAGATGCGAGCAGCGGGTGGGCTGTCAACCAGGCGTTCGCCGAGCCTTCGATGAACAGTCCGAAGCGCGATTCGAAGGCTGCGACGTCGTGTGCATGGGTGACGGCGACGGATTTGGGCGCCTTGGCGAGGAACGACAGAATCGAGTACGACAGGCAAGCCAGCGCGAGCACGAAGGTCTCGCGGATGGCAGGGGGGCGCTGCATGCGCACGTCGCGGTCTGTCGTCATGGGTGTAACTGTACCGCGTGGTCGGAGAGCGGTCGATAAAGGAAAACGGACATAATGTACATTATCGGATCGTGTGGTGGGATTGAGACGAGGTCGTGGGAGCGTTCCGCTTGACGTGTCAGATAGAATGGACCCGTTTCATTCTTTTGTTCAGGAGGCTGTTATGGCTGACCGCGCACTGCGTGGCATGCAGATCGGTGCGAAGT
>CAUTGT010000264.1:0-2811 GCA_963537735.1 uncultured Actinomycetaceae bacterium
TGGGTTCCTTCCGCGCGTGCGGCCTGATCGTCCCGGTCTTCGAGCTGCCCGAGGGCGCCAGCGCGGCCGACGTCGCGCCCGGCACGCAGGCTCTTGCCAAGGCTCTCGAGGAGGCCCTGAAGGTCACCGAGCGCCTGGATGACAAGGAACGCCGCGCACGCCAGGGCCTCGTCTCCCGAGCTGTGACGATCCGCTAAGCACAATTTTACCTGTCGTTTAGATAGGTTTGTCGCTCACATTACGGGCGGCGGGACGCGATTGCGCCCCGCCGCCCGTACACTGTTAGTCGTGAACTATCCCGCCGGATCTCGAGGTTCCCAGCCGCAGCGCGTCGCCGCCGTCATCGCTGCACACAACGTCGGACGCGCGGTCGCGGCCACCGTGCGCGCGTGCCGCGCCATACCCAGCGTTGACCTCCTCATTGTCGTCGACGATGGTTCCACGGACGACACCGGGCGTGCCGCCCGAGCTGCCGGCGCCGTCGTCGTGCGCCACTCCGTCGAGCGCGGGCGCGCCTCGGCGATCGAGACCGGCGTGAAGGTCGCCGCCATGCGCGACCGTCCCGACGGGCCGCCCCGCCACATCCTGCTCCTGTCGCCCGACCTCGGGGAGTCCGCGGTCGAGGCCACCGCCCTCGTCGAGGCCGTCTTTGCGCGCCAGGCCGACATGGCGATCGCCGTCCCAGCCACGGGACGCGAGTACTCGGGCTACGGGCCGGGCGTCGCCCGCCGGCTCATCCGCCGCAAGACCGGCTGGAACTGCCACTACCCCCTCAGCTACCAGCGCTGCTTGACGCGCGAGGCCATCGACGCGGCCATGCCCTTCAGCGGCCGCTACGTGCTCGAGGCTTCCACGACGATCAATGTGTTGCGCGCGGGTCTGTCCGTCATGGAGGTCCCCTGCAACTTCTCGCACTCGGGCGCGGACCGCTCGCTCGGCTCGCTCAACCGCCCGGCGCGCATGTTCGACGCCGTGCGCGCCACGGTCAGCCAGCTCTTCCACTCCGACGCGCGCTCCAAGCGCCGCGCCGACCATGAACAGGGGATCGGTGTGCCCTACCCGGCCCCGGCCTCGGCCCGAGACGAGGCGGAGGAATCCGATTCTTCTGACGTGCGTCGTTCGGAGATGGTCGGGTGAAGGGCCTGGATCGATTAGCTGTCGGTCGCCTGGTGGTGACCTGGTGGCTGCCCACCCTCATCGCCTGCGCGGTCGGTGCGCTCTACGTCTGCTACTCGGTGGCGCAGTGGCGCGCGCTCGTCGCCCCGTCGTGGGACCTGGGCATCTTCGCCGAGGCCGTCCAGGCGTATTCGCGCTTCGAGGCGCCCATCGTTCCCATCAAGGGACCCGGCTACAACCTGCTGGGCGATCACTTCCACCCGATCCTGGCACTGCTCGGTCCGATCTTCCGCCTCTTCCCCTCCGCGTTGACCCTCCTCGTCGTCCAGGACGTGCTGATCGCTGCGTCGGCCGCGCCGATTGCGCGCCTCGCGCAGCGCCTCCTCGGCAGAGGCGGTGCCCTCCTCGTCGGGCTCGCCTACGGCCTGGGGTGGGGGCTGCAGGGTGCGGTTGGCGCTCAGTTTCACGAGGTCTGCGTGGCCGTCCCGCTGTTGGCTTTCGGTGGAGTTGCCTTCGTTGAACGGCGGTGGGGGGCGTGCATGGCGTGGCTGGCACCCCTCGTCCTTGTCAAGGAGGATCTCGGGCTGACGGTCTTCGTCGCGGGCCTCGCGATCGCGTGGCGCCGCAGAGGCGATGGGCGTGCCGCGCTCCTGCGGTCGATAGCGTACGCTCTGTTCGGCATCGTCACGTTTGTGCTGACAGTAAAGGTGTTGCTCCCGGCGATGAACCCGGCGGGCACGTGGGCCTACTCGCTCGACGGGGCCGCAACCGGCGCGGGCACGCCGACCGGTGGAACCACCGCCGCGCGCGACATCCCCTCCCTGTGGGACATCCTGACAACCCCATCTGTCAAGCTCGTGACTCTCATTGTCCTGGCGGCCGGTGCCGGCTTCGTGGGCACGGCTTCCCCGTGGTTCGCGCTGGTGGCTCCGACGCTCGCGTGGCGTTTCGCGGGCTCGGTGGAGAGCTACTACGGCTGGTCCTCGTGGCATTACAACGCTGTGCTCGTCCCCATCGCGGCGTGCTCACTACTCGACGTCATCGACCAGTGGCTCGCGCCTGAGCGCGCTACCGCCGAAACCGACGCCGAAACCGACGCGGAACCCGGCGACGAGGCCCCGGCCTCGTCGAACCTGGGCTGGCGCGTCGCGGCGTGGGTGGTCGCGTGCGTGCCCGCTGCGTCGCTGGCGTTCACTGCCTCGTCGCTGCCGCTGTGGCACCTGCCCGACCTGAAGGAGGATCCGCGCATGGCCGCCGCCCTCGGCGCGCTTGACGCGGTGCCGGAGGGGGTGAGCGTCGAGACCGACACGACGCTGCTCGCGCGCCTCGTGCCCGGTCGCGAGGTCTACTGGGTGGGCACGACCGGCACCTTGGATACCCCTCCGGAGTATGTCGTCATTGACGCGCGCTCCTATGCGTGGGGCGATCAGCAGGTCGACGCCGAGTCGTGGGGGAGTGCTGCCCACCCCGGCCACTCCTACGAGACCGTCTACGCCAAGCAGGGCTTCCGCGTCGCGCGGCGTACCTCGTGAGACGACAAGTGCCGCGCAGCCGGATGTCCGGCCACGCGGCACTGATGCCGTTCGTGCGACTACTTGGCTGTGCGCAGCCGCAGCGAGTTGAGGACCACGAACACGGATGAGCACGCCATCGCGGCGCTCGCCAGCATGGGGGAGAGCAGGCCCGCGATCGCCA
>CAUTGT010000265.1:0-2805 GCA_963537735.1 uncultured Actinomycetaceae bacterium
TCACCGACCCGCAGGTGCGCGAGGCGATCGGTGCCGCGTCCGGCCAGCCCTACGTGGGCGGCACGAAGGGCGACCTGTTCATCTTCGTCGCCGACCTGTACCGCAACAGCCGCATCCGCACCGAGCAGGGCGTCTCCTCGGAGGCCCTGTCCTCGATGAACCTATTCCTCACGGCGCTCGAGGACGCGCTCCTGGCCGCGCAGAACGTGGTCGTGGCCGCCGAGTCGATGGGCCTGGGCACCGTCTACCTCGGCTCGATCCTGGCCGATCCGCGCGGCGTCGTCGATGCGCTGGAGCTGCCGGAACTGACCTTCCCCGTTGTCGGCCTGCTCGTCGGCCACCCGGATCAGGAGCCCGGCCAGAAGCCACGCATGCCCCTGTCGGTCACGACCGCGAAGAACACGTACCCGCGCGTCGAGTCCTACACGCAGGCGCTGGCCGACTACGACCGCGAGGTCACCGAGTACTACGACCTGCGCTCGGGCTCGCGCCTCGAGTCCTTCACCCACCTGGTCGCCACCAACATCGGCGTGGGCGGCGCGCACGTCTCCCCCATCATGGAGGTCCTCAACGAACAGGGCCTGTGCCTGCGCTGACTCTCCGTCATTGACGAGGCCGTGGCCTCCCCTCCTGGTCACCCGACCGCCCAGGGCGCCGCGGCCTCGTCGCATGACCGGCTGGCCTGGCGCTTACAATGAGCGCATGGCTGAGCTTGGTTTTTCCACCTACGTGTTTATCGAGCGCATCGCCGCAAACGCGGCCGCGCTGCACCCCTTCCCGGAGCACAACGTGGCGCTCGTGCGGGACGCGCTGGCGGACGCCGGCTTCGACATCACGCTCCTCGGACCGGACGCGCCCAACGTCGGCGAGGGCGTGTACTTCCAGACCGAGCCCTTCGACGACGAGGTCATGGGCCTCCTCGCGGATGCCCTCACTCTGCGCGGCATCGGCGCCTACGCCTACGCGCTCGTGGATTCGTCGCTCGGAGGGGACCTGGCCGACATCGCGCTGTTCATGCGCGTCGGCGACATGTTCCCCCGTCACGGCCGCCACATCCTCATGACGCGCATGTACATTCAGCGCACCCCCACGGGCGCGGGCAACAAGGCCGTGACCTGGGCATTCGGCTCCCCCGCCGACCTGGAGGAGGCGAACCGTCTGCTGTCGGAGAAGTTCGACACCGAGCCGGTCACGGACCCGCACGGGATGGCCGCCATCGAGATCCGTCACCCCGAGTTCGCGGCGGGCACGGCAGAGCCGATGGTCCTCCTCGACGAGATCTTCCAGGTGCTGGGCGCCGCCGGCTTCGAGGGCATCACCATGTGCAACGACCCGGGCGAGCAGACCCAGGGCTGACACGCGCAGCGAAAGTTCCGACTATAATGAGGTCATCAACACCGGTTCCGCCGCAAGGTCCAGGGCCGGTTTTCTTCTACCCACCCTTTCAGCGACGAGATAGTTAGGGGAGTTGCTGACCATCAAGGATCCCGCAAGACGGAACAACCCTCAATGTCACAGTTAACATGCGATCACCCAACTTTTAGTCACCCTCGATGCTAGACTGCTAGTAACAGAACCGGCTCTTACCCTTTCGGGATCCAGAGCCGGTCTTCTTTTTGAGGGAGACTACGATGTCTAAACCTTTTAAAACCATCGACGAACAGATCGAGCTCCTCCGCTACCGCGGCATGACCATTGCGGACGATGAGGTGGCGCGGCACGCCCTAGAAAGGATCGGCTACTACCGACTGTCGGGATACTCATACCCATTCAGAAAACCTGCTCCCGACGACACGACCGAATGGCGATCCAACCAGTTCATGGAAGGAACAACATTCGATCAGGTCCTCAAACTCTACGAGTTTGATACACGATTGCGTTGCGCCGTATTCAACACGTTGACACACATAGAGGTATCGCTCCGGGCACTCATCGGGTATAAAGTCGGAAAGGTCGATCCCCTCCTGCATCTCCACCCAGAAGCTCTTGGTAGCAACGCCTGGAACAATGAAGAACAGAAAGAAAAGAAAAAGCTCCGTTAAACCAGAATTGACATATCGGATAGGCGCGGCATTTGCCATCCCTATCCTCTCAGTCCTCGAATAATTCCTCGTTATAGTCGTCTTCTCTAGGATCGAGAATATCGTCAATGTCGGTTTTGAACTGTTGGTAATGCTGTTCCACCAACAGACGTTGCCTCCTAGCATCGGTAAGAGGCTTTATCAGCCTACGCTGTTCCTCGATACCTGCCGGACACCACACTTGAATAGCTTCGAGATCGACCATTTGAGTCCTTCTCCGGCTGCTGAGGCTCGTAGTGATGACCCATGAATACGCGGCGATAGTAACGACTGCGGAATAGCACTGCCAGAAAATCCGGCAGTACTTCATCGGCGATCAACACATATATTGGGTATTCCTTCACGACAAGAGCGTTGTTGAATTCATCTCCGACCACGGAGATACATCCCTTCCATAAATCGATAGAAGAGGACACCATGTCCCCTGTCTTTGCTTAATACCAAGCTGACGTGCTGTCCTCGAAGTACCTGCCCAGCCACTCGGGATAATTTCGCCCTTTCCCAGCCTGTCGGGAACGGATATCGCCGGTCTGGGACAGTGTCATCACCTCGAAGTGCAGATCCAGAGTTTGTTCCGGGTATATACGTGTTCCCATCGTTTCATCAGTTCCCGTTCCAGTTTGCTAACCCATCCTGTCGGTACAGATTCCGATTCATTGGGTTTGAAGAGGTGATACTTGGGGTCCAATCGATGACTGGGAAGAGCATTCCAGATATCGCTCAT
>CAUTGT010000266.1:0-2804 GCA_963537735.1 uncultured Actinomycetaceae bacterium
TGGCACGAGGCCTGGGCGAGCTGGACGCGGCCCGCGCGGCTGGGCGCTCGCTGCGGCTTGTTGTTGCGTCGGGTGCTTCTCCTGATCTTTCTCAGGGTTCCGCTGAAGGGCCCGGCGGGGCCGCTCGCGCCGATCTGCCCGAGGGCGCGACGTGGCTCGCCGACGTTGTCGCCTGCGAGGGAGCCGCCGCGCCCCTTGCGTCCCTGCTGGATGGCGTCGTCGCCTGCTCCCTCGAGGTCGCCGCCGCCGCGCTGGATGTGCCCGGCGTGCGCGCCGTCGTCACGTCGGGCGGCGACGTGCTGCGCTCCTGGTCGGTGGAGGGCGGCCGCCAGGCCTCCTCCGTGCTGTCCGTGCGCGCCGACTACGAGGAGGCGTGCGCGCGGGCCGAGGCCGCCCAGGCTCGCATGGCCGAGGTGTCCGAGCAGCTTAGCGAGGCGAACGCCGACCTGGACCGCTGCATCCGCGAGGCGAATGACGCCCTGAAGGCCCTGCGCGAGGAAGACGCGCAGCGCGCCAAGGAAGCCCAGGAGCTGGCCCGCGCGCAGTCGGCCGCGCAGGCCGCCCGCGCCGAGGCCGAGCGCGCCCAGGATGTGGCCCGCCGAGCCGCCGAGCAGGTCACGTGGGCCCGTGAGCAGGACGTGGCCGCCCGCGCCCGACTCGATGGCGCCGACACCGTCGGCCCGCCCGAATCCCTTGAAGACGCGCAGGCCCGCGCGGATGCCGCCTCCCGCGTCGCGCGCGAGGCTCGCGAGGCCGAAAACGAGGCGCGCCTGGCACTGCGTGCCCTCGAAGAACAATCGCGGCGCGCCGCCTCCCGCGCTCGCTCCCTGCGCCAGGCCGCCGCCGCCGAGCGCGAGGAGCGCGCCCGCTACGCCCGGCGCGAGGCCGCGCGAAAGACGGAGCTGGCCACGGCCTCGGACGTGGAGGCAGCCGCACGTGTGGCCCTCGAGGCCGCCGAGCGAGCCCTGTCCCGGGCTGCCGCCGAGCGTGACCGCTTGAGCGAGCGGCGCTCGCAGGTCTCCCAGGAGGTTTCGGACGCGCGCCGCGCCCTGGACCGGCTGAGCGCGGAGCTGGCGGAGGCCACGGCCTCGGCCCACCAGGGGCAGATCGCGGCCGAGCAGACGCGCCTGCGCGTCGAGGACCTGCAGCGCCGTGCCCTCGAGGAGCTGTCCCTCGAACCCGAGCAGCTGCTCGCCGAGTTCGGCCCCCAGACGCTGGTTCCGATGCTGCCCCTCGACCCCGATCAGGTCGACAAGGCCGCGGCCGCCGAGCCGAGCACGTACGTGCGCGCGGAGCAGGAGCGGGCCCTCGCGAAGGCGCAGAAGGACTTGGAGAAGCTGGGGCGCGTGAACCCGCTGGCGCTTGAGGAGCACGAGGCGCTGGCCGCGCGGCACAAGTTCCTCGTGGACCAGGTCCAAGACCTCAAACAGTCGAAGGCGGACCTGCTGCGCATCGTGCAGGACGTGGACCGCCTGGTGGAGGAGGCCTTCGCCTCCGCGTTCGCCGAGACGCGTGAGCAGTTCGAGCACGTGTTCGGCGTGCTGTTCCCGGGTGGCCAGGGCGACCTGGTGCTCACCGATCCGGACGACATGCTCTCGACGGGCATCGAGATCGAAGCCCGGCCCGCTGGCAAGAAGGTCAAGCGCCTGTCGCTGCTGTCGGGCGGTGAGCGTTCCCTGGCCGCGATCGCGTTCCTGGTCGCGATCTTCAAGGCGCGCCCGTCCCCGTTCTACGTCATGGACGAGGTCGAGGCCGCCCTGGACGATATGAACCTGACGCGCCTGCTCGCCATCTTCAAGGAGCTGCAGGAGACCTCGCAGCTGATCGTCATCACCCACCAGAAGCGCACGATGGAAATCGCGGACGCCCTCTACGGCGTCACGATGCGCGATGGCGTCACGACGGTGGTGTCCCAGCGCTTGGCGGACTAGGGGACAACCTTCTCGTGGATGAAGCCGTTGCATCTGGTCGCGATGGCCGCGCCTTCACAGAAATTGATGACCGAAATGCTTGCACCTGAGAGGAGAAAGCAATGAGCAACAAACCAGAGGAAACCTATCGCCTTGCGGAAGGAATCACCGTGACCGACGCCGATCTTGAAGCAGATGCGCAGCGCTTCGAAGCGGGTGAATGTGACGGAGCCTGGAAGGTACTGCCAGGGCGCCCGCCGCTCTCAGGACTCGACCCTCGTTAGCGTGCCGTGCGCGAGCTCGTAGATCGTGTCCACGTACGGCAGGATCGAGCGATCGTGCGTCACCATGATGGCGCTCTCATTCTTGGACTTCACTTCCTTGCAGATTAGCTGGGCGATCTCCTGGCCGCGCTCCGGGTCCAGGCTTGCGGTGGGCTCGTCTGCCAGGATCAGCTGCGGGTTGCCGATGAAGGCGCGAGCGATCGCCGCCCGCTGCTTCTGGCCGCTCGACATCTGGCGCGGATACTTCGCGTAGGAGGCCTCGATCCCCAGGTCCTCCACGAGGGAGCGGACCTCGGCCTGACGCGCGGCCTTGTCCTTCTGACCCTTGAGTTTGGCGACCAGCTCGAGCTGATCGCCGATGTGCATGTAGGGGTGGGCTTGTGTGCACGTTGTTGGTCGTTCGTTCAACCGGCTTTTGTCGAGGCTACGTAGTGTCGTTCGTCGTGGAGTGAGAGTGTTGCCGGGATTGCTGGTTGTTGATCTGGATAGGATGCGGCCTTCTGGATAGGTTATGAGCATCTGGATAGGTTAATAAGCTATCCAGAACTGCGTTTCCTATCCAGAACTGCGTTTCCTATCCAGAACTGCGTTTCCTATCCAGAACTGCGTT
>CAUTGT010000267.1:0-2801 GCA_963537735.1 uncultured Actinomycetaceae bacterium
AACAAAGGTGACGCCGCGAGGAATGATCAGGTGAGTGCGGCAGTCAGGCTCTGCATCCTGGCTACCAGGCCCTGCCACCGCCCACGGGCACCGCAGGCGGGTGCTGCAAGCCTCTACAGTGCCTCTGGTAGGGCGGCGCTGTAGTGCTCGTGACGCGCTCAGGAGATGGCGAGAGGGCATACGAATGGGGCCGGCCCGACAGGGCCGGCCCCATTGTTGTCGCAGGATCGAACCCGCGGGAGAGGTTGCCGCTACATGCCGCCCAGGATCGTGGCGACGATGATCTTGCCGACCATGGCGACCGGGTAGACCAGCGCGTAACCGAGGGAGACACGCGGGTCGGCGTTGGTACGGCCGTTCGCGAAAGCGAGGACGGCAGGCTGCGTCTGCGCGCCACCGAGCAGGCCGGCGAGCTTCGTGCCGCCCATCTTGAAGACCCAGCGCATCGTGCAGTACAGACCGACCGCCATAATCGACGTCATGACGAGGCCCAGTGCGAAGATACGGATCCAGGCGCCCGACGTGAAGGCCTCGAGGATCTGGCCGCCAGCCTTGGCGCCGGCCTGCGCGAGGAAGACCAGCAGGCCGAGCTCGGCTATCACCTGGCAGGTCGTGAAGGGCAGGGCGGTGGCGACGGGACCGATGCGGCCGATGCGGCCGAAGACGAGGCCGACGATCAGTGTGCCGGCGGCGGAGCCGATCGAGAAGTACTGGCCGTCGGGGGTCAGGATCGGCAGCTCGCCGATCGCGATACCCAGCGCCATGCCGATGCCCAGGGCGATCGGGTTGAGGTCCGTGAGGCCTCGGGACGAGTCACCGAAGAACTTGGTGATTTCAGCCATCTTCGAGGTGGGGGCGACGACGCGCACGCGGTCGCCCTGCTGGAGGACGAGGCCCGGCTCGGCGACCATGTCGACGTCACCGCGGCGCACGCGCGAGATCGTCGCGGAGAACTCCTTGGCGAGGCCGAGTGAGGCGACCGTGCGGCCCGATACCTTCGGGTTGGAAATCGTCACGCGGCGGAAGTCCAGGTAGGAGCGGTCCTGCATGAGGGAGTGCGAGGAGGCGTGGCCCAGCTCGGTGGCTGCGCGAGCGACGAGCTCGCGGGGACCGACGACCGTCACGAGGTCACCAGGATCCAGGGTGTCCGACATCTGGGGACGGGTGATCGGGCCGGTCTCGCCGCGGCGCAGGCGGGAGAAGGAGACCTTCTCGCCGAGCTTCTCGTAGATGTCGCCGACGAAGGGGTGGTCGTCGCGCTCGACGCGGATCGTGCGGTTCGACAGGGGAGAGGGGGCATCCTTGTCGTTGCGGCCGTAGTGCAGTGCGGCCATCGAGGCGGCAAGCATGCCGATGACACCGAAGAGGTAGGCGATCGAGTAGCCGACGGTTGCGCGTGCAGGATCGCCAGAGGCATCGCCGGCGGCGGCCAGAGCGGGCGTGTTCGTCACCGAACCCGCGAAGGTACCGGCGATGAGCGGAACGTCCATACCCATGGCCTTACCGAGGTAGAGACCGACGGTGGCAGTGATGCCGTAGAGGGCAACCATCGTCAGAATCGGGCCGACGGCGGTCTTCAGATTGTGGAAGAACGACGCGCCCGAGTTGATGCCGATCGCGAACGTGAAGAGCGTCAGGCCGAGAGTGCCCAGCTGGGGGGTGACTCGCAGCTCGATGCCGTAGGACTGCGCCCACGCAGCCAACGCGATGGCAAAGAATAGAACGGCGGCGGCGCCGAGGCTAATGCCCCTGATTTTCACATGGCCGAACGCCATGCCTATTCCGATGAGAATGAAGAGGAACAGAACCGGCTGTTCGCTCAGAATCTCGAACACCTGATGCACGATGAAATCTCCGTGTTGTGGATTGTGATATGAGGTATGAGTCAATTAAACCAGTCATACGTGCTGTGCATCTCAGTCCATCGTCCTAGATGGCGATCGGAGCCCAAAGGTCCGCACAATGAGATGAAGAAGAGAGCAGCGCTCGGGAGAGATACGGTAAAGGCATGCTCAACGCTCACGGAATTGGAATCCTCGCCCTGGTCATCGTACCCGGGCGTGCGATGCCTGCCGTGTAACGTGAGGATGGATCGCACGCCGAATTCCCCGCATCCGCGCGACTGCCGGATCTGACGGGGTTTTTTCTTTGAGACGGTCCCAACGATTGAGAGGACGAATGGTGAGCGACACCGCCAACACCACCCGCATGACCGGAGCCGAGGCAATTGTGGCCAGCCTCGAGGCCCTGGGCGTCACCGACGTGTTCGGTATGCCCGGCGGCGCAATTCTCCCGACCTACGACCCGCTGCTGGCGTCGACGTCCATCCGCCACATTCTTGTCCGTCACGAGCAGGGCGCGGGCCACGCCGCCGAAGGCTACGCCCTGGCCACCGGTAAGGTCGGCTGCGCGATCGTGACGTCTGGCCCCGGCGCCACCAACGTGCTCACCGCTCTGGGCGACGCCTGCATGGACTCGGTCCCGATCGTCGTGATCTCGGGCCAGGTCGGCGCATCCCTGATCGGCACCGATGCCTTCCAGGAAGCCGATGTCGTGGGTGCCTCGATGCCCATCACCAAGCATTCCTTCCTCGTCACCGATCCCGCGGAGATCCCCGCGCGCCTGGCCGAGGCCTTCCACCTCGCCGGCACCGGCCGCCCCGGCCCGGTCCTCGTGGACATCACCAAGTCCGCACAGGTCGCCGAGATGGACTTCTCCTGGCCTCCCGCCCTCGACCTGCCCGGCTACCGTGTCGCGGACAAGCCGAACATGAAGCAGGTGCGCGCGGCTGCCCGCGCGAT
>CAUTGT010000268.1:0-2801 GCA_963537735.1 uncultured Actinomycetaceae bacterium
GCCGCGTCCATCCAGGACTTGCCGGCCGGGGCGACCTGACCGAGTACAAGTGCCCCGCTTGCGCACCCGACGGTCACCTGCTTCTTCGTCACCTCGAGCTGCCCGGGAGCAAGATCGTCACGGTCCACAGGCGTTGCCTTGTCGAGCTTCATGCGGGCCCCGTCCGGCAGCACCGTGTAGGCGCCGGGATTGGGCGTCACGGAACGAATGATACGGTCCTCGTAGGCGGCATCATGCGTGAATGACACGTAGCCGTCCACGTGTTCGAGGCGGCGCGCGTGCGTCACGCCCTCCGAGGACTGCGCAGCAGCGGTTGCGCTGCCAGCGGCTAGCGCGTCGACAACGCCGAGCACCTGATCTGCGCCGGCCTCGGCCATGGACGAGAGCAGCTCTCCAGCGCTCTCTCGTCCGATCGGAACCTCGACGCGTGAATAGACGTCGCCCGTATCCAGACCCTCCTCGAGGTTAAACACGCAGGACGCTGTCGTCGCATCCCCTTCGCGAATCGCCCACTGGACCGGAGCAGCTCCACGCCACCTCGGCAGATCCGAGAAATGAAGGTTCACCCACCCGTGGGTCGGCATCGCCAGGATGTTCGGGGGCACGAGGCCGCCGTACGCAACGACGACGCCGAGGTCCGCCTGTGTGTTCTCGATGCGCTGCGCGATCTCGGGAGTCTTCAGCGTCGTTGTCTCCAACAGCTCCACACCGGATTCGGCGGCAACTTCCGCCACCGGAGACGGGTGCAACGTCTTTCCGCGGCCGCGCCGAGCCGGCGGGCGTGTGATGACGAGGGCGACCTCGTGGGACGACGACAGCAGGGCCCGCAGCGTGGGAACTGCGGCCTCGGGGGTACCAGCAAAAATAATGCGCACGGCCGCCAGTTTACGGCACTGCGCAGGGCCTGACTCAGAAGAGCTCGGGTGGGTTCACGCTCATTTTCACGAGCGGAACCTTGCGGGCACTGCGGGAACGCCGAATATCGGTGAGAACCGCGAGCATCGAGGCAGCCCCAGCCAACGGGGTTCGCACCAGCGTACGCACCTCGTTTTCTTCGCCCTCGCGCGTCGCTGGACGTACAACAGTACCGACCAGCTCAGCTCCTCCTTCACGAATAACCTGCTCGGCGACCTGGCGGACCTGAGCGGCCGGCCCATCGAGAGCAACCATCGTCGTGGCAGGGAAAAAGCCCAGGGCCTCGCGCTCATCGAGAAGACGATCGGCGTAGTCAGTGGGAGCCCAGCGCACGAGCGCCTGCCCGAGCGCTTCGGGAATCGTCCCCACGACGAGGCCGGGGTGGCCCGGGCGGACGAGAGACAGCGCGTTGAGCCAGCGCCTGGCAGCTTCCTCTGGAGCCCACAGCTCCGTGCGGCCAGCAAGGGCGTGAGCATCGAGAATGATTGCGGCGGCGTAGCCGCCGTCCACGTCCGGCTCAGCACCCGGCGTTGCAACGACGACAGTGGGACGCGCGGGAAGTTGACGGCTGATCCGATGAGCCGCCGACGACTCAAGGACCGATGCATCAGGGAGATTTCTCGCGATCTCCTCGGCGGTGCGCGTAGAACCCACGCGAGCTGCGCGCAGCTCCGTGCCCGAGCAATGCGGGCATCGCCACGCCTGCGAGGAACGTGCACACCACGAGCAGGTCACCTCTCCCCCGCTGCCGACGGCGAGAGGCCCAGAGCAATGACGGCAGCGCGCACGCTCACCGCAGCGCCGACATACGACTGTGGGCCAATATCCTGAGGCCGCAACCTGGATGAGCACGGGGCCTTCTCGAAGCCCCTGGCGAATCATGCGCAACGCGGCCTGAGGAATACGCATGTGGCCGCTCGCACCCTCGCGTTCCGCTTCCGCCGCTCCATGCAGATGCACGCGAGGAGTCGCGTCGCGCAGCGCGCCGGGCACAGGATCGAGACTCACGGCCCATCCAGAACGAACGAGTGCCTGTGCCTTGACCGAGCGCGCATACGAGGCGACGAGCAGGCCCGCACCCTCCACCGCACACCGCTGCACGGCAACATCAAGAACGTCGCAGCGGGGGAATCGGCGCTCACGCAAGCGATCGTCACCGTCATCGCAGATCACGATGAGGCCCAGCTGCGCACACGGAACCCACACCGCCGAACGCGTCCCGACCACAATCGGAAGACGCCCGAGCGTCGCGGCTGCGTGGATACGGTAGCGTTCCTCGGGACTCACTTCACCGCCCGTGAGGGCGACGGGTACACCGAGGTCCTCCTCGAGGACGCGCGCGTACCGTGCTGCGTCGTCTCCGGTCGCCGTCACGATGATGGCGCTACGCCCCGACGAAACGGTCGCGGCGACGGCATCCGACAAGCACGAGCGCATCCGGGGACGCAGTGCGGTCGTGACCGCACGCGGAGATTCTCCGGCTGCAAGGCGCTGAAGCAGTGCCTCCCCGGCAGAATAAGCTGCCCAACCCTCAGAAACAGTCGGAGCCTCGACGGATGGCCACGTCGGCTTGTGCGCCTCTACAACGGTCTTTTCGCCGCGCGCGTGTCGGGGTGGGATTGCGAGCGAGAGAACCTGCGACGTCGTCGCAAGAAAACGCGTTGCGATGCGACGCGCGCTCTCATACAGCGCGGGCGTGAGCACTGGGATCGACGAGATGACGGATTCTATCTGCGCGGTCTCGTCGATCACCTCACGCTGCGTACGCTCAACGATCCAGCCGTCAACGCGTGAACCGGAAAACCGCACTCGAACTGCACGGCCGACCTCGGCCTCGTCGATCAACTTGTCCGGAACGACGTAGTCGAGCAGCCGATCCATGTGCG
>CAUTGT010000269.1:0-2772 GCA_963537735.1 uncultured Actinomycetaceae bacterium
GGTAGGCGGTGTGGTTCCAGCCTTCGACGGTGACGAGGACGCCGCTGGCGAGCTGGCCCGACAGGCCCTGAGCCATGGAGTAAGGCGTCGCCGGGTCGTGGGTCGTGCCGATGACGACGATGGGGGCCGCCCCCTGCGCGGTGATGCGCGAGCGACGCGCGTGCTTCGTGGGCCACGCCTCGAGGCCGGCCGACGGGTAGCCCACATACTTGCCGAGGATCGGCAGCTCGTTCTTGAGCGTCTCCACCTGGGCGGCCCATTCCTCGATGGTGCCCTCGGGCGAATAGTCGAGGTTGTTGATCGCGTTGATCGCGTCGAAGGAATTGTCCTGGTAGGTGCCGTCGGGGTTACGCGAGTTCAGCGTGTCCGCGATGGCGAGCAGGCCGCTACCGTCGCTCTTCTGCCAGGCCATCCCAAAGGCCTGGGTGAGCTGGGGCCACCACTGGGTGTTGTACATGGCACCGGTCAGCGCGGTGACTGCAAGGTTTTCAGTCAGCGGACGATTCGGGTCGTTCGTGCGCATCGGGCTTTCCTCGAGGGAGTCGAGGAAGGAGCGAACGGTCTCGATGCCCTCCTGGAGGTTGCGCCCCATCGGGCAGGTGGACTGGGTGGCGCAGTCGGAGATCCAGTGCTGGAGCGAGGCGTCGAGGCCTCGCATCTGGAGGGCCGAGACCTCGTTGACGCTGAGGGTCGGGTCGAGGGCACCATCAAGCACGAAGCGACCGACGTTCTCAGGGAAAAGGCCCGCGTACGTGGCGCCGAGGAAGGTGCCGTAGGAGTATCCGAGGAGGTTCAGCTTCTCCTGGCCGAGGACCGCGCGCACCATATCGAAGTCGCGGGCAGCGCTCACGGTGTCGATGTGCTCGTACAAGCTGCCAGAGTGTTCGCGGCACCCCGCAGCGACCTCTAGGGCATCCTCATGGGCCGAGGCAACCGCAGACTGCGGGGACTCATCGCCGGGAGCGGTATCCTCATCCTCGCCGGCGTTACGCTCATCGCGCTCGGCGTCAGTCGTGCAGAACACGGGGGTCGAGTCGCCGACGCCACGCGGGTCGAGGGCCACGATGTCGTAGGCGTTGACCACGGCCTCGCCGATTCCCTGCGTCGCGTAGTACGGCAGGGAGGAGACGACGGCGCCACCGGGGCCACCCGGGTTGATGAACAGGGCGGGAGCTTCCTTCGCTCCGGAGCGGTGGATCGCGAGCGCGAGCGTGATCTGGTCGCCGTCGGGGTTCTCCCAGTCCAGCGGCGCCTTCAGGAAGGCGCACTGGTATTCTCTGGCGTCCGAGGAGTTCACGCCCTGGAAGGTGTCGAAGGTGCCGTCGGCACACGCGCCCCATTCGATCGCCTGATCGTAGTAGGCCTGCACGGACCCCGCGGACACGGGGATCGGCGCGGACGTGGCCGAGGCCGTCGTCGAGGGGGCCGGTCCCCTACGTTGGGTTCCGTAGTAGCCGACGACGGTCAGGACGATCGCGACGACGGCGAGGACTGCGACGGCGCAGGCCGCAATGGAGCGTGTCTTCATGGCCCCGATTGTAATGGAGAAACGCCGGGTCAGTTTTCAGGCTTGGGGACGCAGCGAAATTGCCATGTCTTCCAAGACCAGCAGGGGGTTGCCGTTTGACACGAGGCGCTTGCGTGCGGTCTCGATGTGGTCGACGCGCGCGAGGGTCTGGCGAGGCGTGGAATCCTGCGCAATCTCGTGCACCAGATCGGACAGGTCCGTGTTGATGAGCTCGCCGTCCCCGCCCACCTGGACCATGAGGACGTCGCGGTAGATCGCGAGCAGGTCGATGAGGGCGCGGTCGATCGCGTCGGTGAGGGCGCGCTTGGAGCGGCGCTTCTGGTCTTCCTCGAGCTGGCGGATCATCGTGCGCGAGGCCTTGGTAGCGCTCTCGCCCTCGTCCATGCCAAGCTGGCGCATCAGTTCGGCCTTTTCGCGGGCGTTTCGTTCGCTGACCTGCGCGTCGGCCTGGGCTTTTGCGGTCTCGAGGAGGCGGTCGGCGGCCATGACGGCTTCGCCGACGCTGCGCACGGAGGCGGGCGCGGTGATGATGGCTCGGCGGCGTTCGCGCATCTGGGGGTCGCGGGCGAGCGCGCGGGCCAGGCCGATGTGCGACTGGGCGGCGCGCGCGGCCTCGAGGGCGACCTCGGGGGTGGCGACGCCCTCGCGCACGAGCAGGTCAGCGACCGCGCTGGCGGTGGGGATACGCAGGCCGAGGTGGCGGCAGCGCGAGCGGATCGTGGCGATCATGTCCTCGGGACTGGGGGCGCACAGCAGCCACACGGTGTGCTCGGGCGGCTCCTCGATGGCCTTGAGCAGAGCGTTCGCGCCGGACTCGCCGAGGCGGTCCGCGTCCTCGACGACGATGACGCGCCACAGCCCCTGGGAGGGCGAGGACTGGGCCTGCAGCACGAGGGAACGGGCGGTCTCCACGTTGATGATCGAGGTCTCGGTGGCCGCGAAGACGACGTCGGCGTTCGTACGGCCCATCGTCGTGCGGCATCCGGCGCACTGGCCGCACCCGACGGCCTCGCCCGTGCACTGCAGGGCTGCCGCGAAGGCGCGCGCTGCGACGGAACGACCCGACCCGGGAGGTCCAGTGATGAGCCACGCGTGGCTCATGGAACGCGCGTCGTCGGAGGCGCGAGAGCCGCCGCGGGAGGCGACGATCGCGCGGGCGGACGCCGCGGCCTCGCTGAGCTTAGCGACCGCCGCGTCCTGTCCGACGAGCGAGGACCAGACGCTCATCATTCATCCCAGAGCGC
>CAUTGT010000270.1:0-2769 GCA_963537735.1 uncultured Actinomycetaceae bacterium
GCGAAGAACGAGGGACGGTGGCGCGGAGAGGCTACCGCTCCGATGAGGACGTAGAGCGGAACGATGAGCAGGCCTCCGCCGAGCCCCTGAAGCGCGCGGCCGACAACGAACACAACCACGTTCGTGCCCGCGGCGCACACCACCAAACCGACGGCGAACAGCACCAATCCTGCGAGCAAGACGAAACGGGGCCCCTTCCAATCTGCCAGAGCACCCGCGACCACGGTGGCGCTCAGCTGCGTCGCCAACGCCGCGCCCGAGGCGATCGGATACCAGGCGGCAGCGTCAAAAGACTGGACGACCGCGGGCATGATCGTCGTAGCTGCGAGCTCCTCGAAAGCCACAAGCGTGATCAGCAGAACCGACCCGATGGCCAAGCCAATTTCGGATGTGGTCCAGGAAGCGCGGGTGGAGGAGGCGTCGGTGGGCATGTTGACTATCCTACTCGCGGCACGCGTGCCTCTTGCGAAGGCAGGCGTACAATGACACTGCCGCCGCCTGTCTCGCGGATGGTAACTACGAAAGGAATCACAGTGCTTCGCACTCACAACATTGGAACCCTCGGCACCGACCTAGTGGGTCAGACCGTGACGCTCACCGGTTGGGTGGATCGTC
This sequence comes from uncultured Actinomycetaceae bacterium, assembly GCA_963537735.1. Classification (GTDB taxonomy): domain Bacteria; phylum Actinomycetota; class Actinomycetes; order Actinomycetales; family Actinomycetaceae; genus Pauljensenia. The sequence goes on from CAUTGT010000270.1 coordinate 616, forward strand.
GTCGTGACCACGGTGGCGTGGCGTTCATCGACCTGCGCGACGCGTCGGGCATCGCCCAGGTTGTCGTCCGCGACGAGCGTGTCGCCCACGAGCTGCGCTCCGAGTTCGTCCTGAAGGTCACCGGCGAGGTTTGCGCTCGCCCCGAAGGCAACGAAAACCCGCACCTGGCCACCGGCGCCATCGAGGTGATGGGCGATGACATCGAAATCCTGAACACCAGTGCGCCCCTGCCATTCCAGGTGTCCTCCAATGCTGAAGATTCCGGCAACGTGGGCGAGGAAACCCGCCTGAAGTACCGCTACCTCGACCTGCGTCGCGAGCCCGAGCAGTACGCGATTCGCCTGCGTTCGAAGGTCTCCCGCGCCGCCCGTGAGGCGCTCTACGCCCGCGACTTCGTCGAGATTGAGACCCCGACCCTGACCCGCTCGACCCCCGAGGGTGCGCGCGACTTCATCGTCCCGGCACGCCTCTCGCCCGGTTGCTGGTACGCCCTGCCCCAGTCGCCTCAGCTCTTCAAGCAGCTGCTCATGGTGGCCGGCATGGAGCGCTACTTCCAGATCGCGCGCTGCTACCGCGACGAGGACTTCCGCGCCGACCGTCAGCCCGAGTTCACCCAGCTCGACATCGAGATGAGCTTCGTGGACCAGGACGACGTCATTGAGGTCGCCGAGGACGTCCTGAAGAACGTGTGGGCGCTCATCGGCTACGACCTGTCCACGCCGATCCCGCGCATGACCTACAAGGACGCGATGGAGCGCTTCGGCTCGGACAAACCCGACCTGCGCTTCGGCCTCGAGCTCACCGAGCTCACCGAGTACTTCAAGGACACGACCTTCCGCGTGTTCCAGGCCCCCTACGTGGGCGCCGTCGTCATGCCCGGTGGCGGCTCGCAGCCGCGTCGTACCTTCGACAAGTGGCAGGAATGGGCCAAGGCGCGCGGCGCCAAGGGCCTGGCCTACGTCACGATCGCCGAGGACGGCACGCTGGGCGGCCCCGTGGCCAAGAACATCACCGAGGCCGAGCGCGAGGGTCTGGCCGCTGCCACCGGCGCCAACCCCGGCGACTGCATCTTCTTTGCTGCCGGCAAGCCCACGCCTTCGCGGGAGCTGCTCGGCGCCGCTCGCCTCGAGATCGGCAAGCGCTGCGACCTCATTGACCCCGACGCCTGGGCTTTCACCTGGGTGGTCGACGCGCCGCTCTTCAAGCCCACCGGCGACGCCGAGGCCGAGGGTGACGTCGCGCTGGGCCACAGCGCCTGGACCGCCGTCCACCACGCGTTCACCTCGCCCAAGCCTGAGTGGGTCGACTCCTTTGACAAGGACCCGGGCAACGCGCTGGCCTACGCCTACGACATCGTCTGCAACGGCAACGAGATCGGCGGTGGCTCCATCCGTATCCACCGTCGCGACATCCAGAACCGCGTGTTTAACGTGATGGGCATCGGCGAGGAGGAAGCCCAGACGCAGTTCGGCTTCCTGCTGGACGCCTTCAAGTACGGCGCCCCGCCGCACGGCGGCGTCGCCTTCGGCTGGGACCGCATCGTCTCCCTGCTGACGAAGTCCGACTCGATCCGCGACGTCATCGCCTTCCCGAAGTCCGGCGGCGGTTTCGACCCGCTGACCGAGGCCCCGGCCCCGATTACGCCCGCGCAGCGTAAGGAAGCCGGCGTCGACGCGAAGCCGAAGAAGCGCGGCGAGGAGGCCTCCGAGGAATCCGACAAGTGATTCTTCGCCCGTGACCTTGTCCACGGAACCCCCATCGGTTACCGACCGGTGGGGGTTTCGTGCACAATAGGGGTATGTCGTACGTCGAGATGCACCCTGAGAATCCGCAGGCACGTCTGGTCAACACGGTCGTTGACCTGCTGGAACGCGGCGGCACGATCGCGCTGCCCACCGACTCTGGCTACGCGATCGCCACGAAGGCGGGCAACAAGGCGGGTATGGACACGATCCGTGCCATCCGTAAGCTCGATGACAAGCACAACTTCTCGCTGCTGTGCCACTCGTTTGCGCAGCTGGGCGAACTCGTGATCATCGATAATCACGAGTTCCGCACCATGAAGGCGCTCACCCCCGGACCCTACACGTTCATCCTGCGGGGCACCAAGGAGGTCCCGCGCATCATGCTGAACAAGAAGAAGCACACGGTGGG
>CAUTGT010000271.1:0-2765 GCA_963537735.1 uncultured Actinomycetaceae bacterium
GTTCCTTCCAGGACGCCTTCGCCTACCTCATCCAGGAGAACGACCAATGAGCACCACAACCACCGTCTCCCGCACCCCAAGCGCCTGGCGCCTCGGCACGGTCAATATCAAGCCTGCCGTCCTCATCTGCCTCGGCGCCATAGCCGCGCAGTTTGCACTCAACGCACTCATTGCCATTGTCTTCCGTGCAAGCAGCGATAGGGCCCCGGAGAACGTCAGTCTGGCAGCCCTTAACGCAGCTTTTGTTATGGGGATCTTCCTCGTCGTCGGAGGTATCAACCAGGCGATCTCGTACATGCGGGCAGGGGCGCTGAGTGGAGCGCCGCGCCGCACCCTGGCGCTCGGGAGCTACGTCATCTCCGTCGTGTTCATCGCCCTGGGCAGCGTCATCTGGTGGGTGCTCATCCTGATCCAGCCGTACCTGTTCTTCATGCCGAAGACGGTCTACACCCCCGGCGTCGATACCTGGTTGCTCGTCGTGGTCTTTTGGATCACCTGTGATGCCGCAGGTCGCCTCGGTGCGAACGTGTTCCGGCATCGCGGTGGGGGATGGGGAGTCGCCATTGCGGCGTTTGTGGGCGCCGTTACCGTCGCCGTCCCATCCGCCTGGCTGTCGCTGACCCTCGTTCACAAGGCCGGAGTCACCGGTCCCATGCACCCGTCCTTCTGGCTGATGGGAATCATCCCCCTCGCAGTTGTGATCGCCAACTGGCGCCTGACCCTCACGGGCAGGATCCGCCGCCTCAACTGAACGTCAGTTGAGCTTTGGGCGCGTGACCCTAGACCTGGCCCCGGCCTCGTCCCCTCCCGTAGGAGCGACGAGGCCGGGGCTGTTTCATGGGTGATCGGACGACGTGGCGGGGCCTGCACGCGCGCATGCGGATAGGTTACGACGATACGGATAGGTTATTCACATGTGGATAGGTTAATAACCTATCCGTATCTCCATAACCTATCCGTATGCTCATAACCTATCCGCGCGCGGGCTGGTGGAGAGCCTTGCAGGGCCCAGCCAGAATCCCAAGTGCGCAGCTGTTGTGGGATCCGGTCGAGCAAGGGTCGAGAGCGCCGCAGGGCCCCGCCAGAACTCCCGGCGTGCACCTGTGGTGGGATCCATGGGTGCGGAAGGGGTCGGAGCCGCCCGAAACAGTAGTTATCGGCTAGTATCGATGGCGACACGACAGCCAGTCGTGCCCCAAATACTCAAGGAGTGACAAGTGGCTAAGGGACCCTCCCGCCTCGACAACGTGATCAGCCTGGCCAAGCGCCGCGGCTTCGTCTTCCCCTGCGGTGACATCTACGGTGGCACCCGCTCCGCGTGGGACTACGGCCCGCTCGGCGTGGAACTGAAGGAAAACATCAAGCGCGCCTGGTGGAACGCCATGGTCCGCCGCCGCGCCGACGTCGTCGGCCTGGACTCCTCCGTCATCCTCCCGCGCGAAGTGTGGGTCGCCTCCGGCCACGTCAAGGCCTTCACCGACCCGCTCATCGAGTGCCTCAACTGCCACAAGCGCGCCCGCCAGGATCAGCTCATCGAAGAGCTCGCCGAAAAGAAGGGCGTCGAAGAGTCCTCCCTGAGCAACGCCGACATCGCCTGCCCGAACTGTGGCGTGCGCGGCCAGTGGACCGAGCCCCGCGCCTTCTCCGGCCTGCTCAAGACCTACCTGGGCCCCGTCGACGACGAGGCCGGCCTGCACTACCTGCGCCCCGAGACCGCCCAGGGCATCTTCGTCAACTACGCGAACGTCATGAACGCCGCGCGCAAGAAGCCGCCGTTCGGCATCGGCCAGATCGGCAAGTCCTTCCGCAACGAGATCACGCCCGGCAACTTCATCTTCCGTACCCGCGAGTTCGAGCAGATGGAACTCGAGTTCTTCTGCGAGCCCGGCACCGATGAGGAATGGCACCAGTACTGGATCGACTACCGCAAGGCCTGGTACGTCGACCTCGGCATCGACCCGGAGAACCTGCGCGAGTACGAGCACCCGCAGGAGAAGCTCTCGCACTACTCCAAGCGCACCGTCGACCTGGAATACCGCTTCGGCTTCCAGGGCAGCGAGTGGGGCGAGCTCGAAGGCATCGCCAACCGCACCGACTACGACCTGACCGTCCACTCCGAGGCCTCCGGCGCGAAGCTCGACTACTTCGACCCGAACACCAAGGAACGCTGGACCCCCTACGTCATCGAGCCCTCCGCTGGTCTGACCCGTTCCCTCATGGCCTTCCTCATCGAGGCCTACCACGAGGACGAGGCCCCCAACGCGAAGGGAGGCGTCGACAAGCGCGTCGTGCTCAAGCTGGACCCGCGCCTGGCCCCCGTTAAGGCCGCCGTCCTGCCCCTGTCCCGCAAGCCCGAACTGACCGGCCCCGCCCAGGAGCTGGCTGACGAGCTGCGCGGCATCTGGAACGTCGACTACGACGACGCCGGCGCCGTTGGCCGCCGCTACCGTCGCCAGGACGAGATCGGCACGCCCTTCTGCATCACCTACGACTTCGACTCGATCGAGGACCACGCCGTCACCATCCGCGAGCGTGACACGATGGAGCAGGTGCGCATCCCGCTCGACAAGGTCAAGTCGTACCTGATCGAACGCCTGGGCTGCTGACTTGTCGCTAGCCTCCTCGTCCGCAGCGGCCCCGCTTCGCGTGGGGCCGCTGCGCCTGTGGACACCCGTCGTCCTGGCCCCCATGGCCGGGGTGACGGACGTGCCCTTCCGACGCCTGTGCCGCATCATGGGCGAGTCGGGCCTGCCCGACCACCTGCG
>CAUTGT010000272.1:0-2765 GCA_963537735.1 uncultured Actinomycetaceae bacterium
GCCCGAACGTCATACGTATCGGATCGATGTACGTGCGCCGGCCAGTCTTCGCGCCCCAGTGCAGCGTGGGTGAATCCCCTTCGACGACGCCGATGACGTCCCCTTTCTCAACGTGATCGCCAACGGCAACGGCTGGTGTGATGGGCAGATACGTCGACCAGAGGATGCGGCCACCGACGTCGTGACGAATCGAGATGACGCCCCGGCCCGCGACGGGACCTGCGGTAGTGACGATCCCCGACGCGCACGCGTACACCGGGGATGGTGCCGGATACTGCAATGTCACTCCGCGACGCCCTGGAAGCCAGTCGTGAGCGGGTGGGGCGAATCCTTCGACGACGGTCACCGGCCCACCCGTTGGCCATTGCCACCGCTCGCGGTGCAGGGCTGCTTCACCTGGCGGTGTCGCGACGATGAGGAGTGTGCCGACGAAGGCGGCGATAAGTGACAGCGTGCTGAAGCGGCTGCGGTGGAGGATTGCAGAGGTCATGACATCAGCGTGCGAGGCAGCGGGGCGTCGGTCTAGTCGGCCAGCGTCGGTTGTGGATAGTGCCGTCACGCGAAACGCCCCTGTGGATAACGAGCGAAGCTGCGGTGTATATCCTGGGCTCCCCCGGCCTCGTCCATGAAGCATCCAGTAGGCAACATCTCATCGCTCTGGCTTCGGACATTTGCGTACTTGTGAGGTAAGATAGCCGGGCACTTGCCCTGTGCAGGTGACTTCGCGTGCCATTATCGCAACCCACGGGAAACCGCCAGGGGAGCGAGGCGCGGCGGCTTCGGTCCCTTCGGGGATGGTCGCCGGTCATGGCACCAGGGTGCGCACTGCGCACAGCAAACCGATAACCCCGGGGGAAACCCCACTGATCACTCGCGACTTGCGGGGAAAGGACGAACCATGGCAGTCGTTACCATGCGTCAGCTCCTCGAGTCCGGTGTCCACTTCGGCCACCAGACTCGCCGTTGGAACCCGAAGATGAAGCGCTTCATCCTCACCGAGCGCAACGGCATCTACATCATCGACCTGCAGCAGACCATTGCTGACATCGACATCGCCTTCGACTTCGTGAAGCAGACCGTCGCCCACGGCGGCACGCTGCTCTTCGTCGGCACCAAGAAGCAGGCCCAGGAAGCCGTGGCCGAGCAGGCCCAGCGCGTCGGCATGCCCTACGTGAACCACCGTTGGCTCGGCGGCATGCTCACCAACTTCTCGACCGTTGCCACCCGTCTGCAGCGCCTGAAGGAACTCGAGCAGATCGACTTCGACGACGTGGCCTCCTCCGGTCACACCAAGAAGGAACTGCTCATGATGCGCCGCGAGAAGGACAAGCTCTCGCGCACCCTGGGCGGCATCCGCGACATGACCAAGGTTCCCTCGGCCGTGTGGATCGTCGACCCCAAGAAGGAGCACCTCGCGGTCTCCGAGGCTCGCAAGCTGCGCATCCCGATCGTTGCCATCCTCGACACCAACGCCGATCCGGACGAGGTCGATTACCGTATCCCCGGCAACGATGACGCCATCCGCGCCGTCGCGCTGCTCACCCGCGTGATCGCCGACGCCGTCGCCGAGGGCCTCATCGCTCGCTCCGACGTCCGCAAGGGCAAGGGCGAAGAGACCGCTGCTGAGCCGCTGGCCGAGTGGGAGCGCGAGCTTCTCGAGGGCGAGGTTAAGGCCGACGAGGCTGCCGCCGCAGCTGAGGCCGCCGAGGCCCCCAAGCAGGACTGAACTTTTAACTGAGAGGAATCATCCGATGGCGAATTTCACCGCTGCAGATGTGAAGGCGCTGCGTGAGCAGACCGGCGCCGGCATGATGGATGTCAAGAAGGCTCTGACCGAGGCCGACGGCGACGCCGAGAAGGCTCTCGAGATCATCCGCCTGAAGGGCCTGAAGTCCCTGTCCAAGCGCGAGGGCCGCCAGGCCTCCGCCGGCCTGCTGGCCGCGCAGACCGACGGCACCGTCGGCGTGCTGGTCGAGGTCAACTCCGAGACCGACTTCGTCGCCAAGAACCAGAAGTTCATCGACTTCTCCAACGAGGTTCTCGCTGCCGCCGTTGCTTCCAAGGCTGCCGACCTGGACTCGCTGCTCGCCGCTCCCATGGGCGAGGGCACCGTCAAGGACCGCCTGGACGCCTTCGCCGCCGTCATCGGCGAGAAGCTGCAGGTTGGCCGCATCGTGCGCGTTGAGGGCGAGAACGTCGACCTCTACCTGCACCAGACCAACCCCGACCTGCCCCCGCAGGTTGGCGTCTTCGTTGTCACCGACGCCGCCGGCAAGTCCGTTGCCCACGACATCGCGATGCACGTTGCCGCTTACATGCCCGCCTACCTCGATCGCGATTCGGTTCCGGCCGACGTGCTCGACAAGGAGCGCGCCACCCTCGAGAAGATCACGCTTGAGGAAGGCAAGCCCGCCAACATCGTTCCCAAGATCGTTGAGGGCCGCCTGAACGCGTTCTACAAGGACAACTGCCTCGTTGACCAGGCCTTCGCGCGTGACCCCTCGAAGTCCGTCGGCCAGGTCCTCAAGGAGGCCGGCGCCACGGTCACTAACTTCGTGCGCGTGCACGTCGGTGCCTGATCTGGCTACGTCGTCAGCTTGCTGACAAATGGGAGCGGTCCCGCCGAACGGCGGGGCCGCTTCCCTTTTACCAGGTAGTATGGTTCTTAACCGTTCCGCCCTGCCCGGGCCGTTACAAAGGAGAAGCGTCATGTCGACGAACCGCCGCGTTTTGCTCAAGCTGTCCGGAGAGGCATTCGGGGGTGG
>CAUTGT010000273.1:0-2764 GCA_963537735.1 uncultured Actinomycetaceae bacterium
CCCCCGTCTTCGGCGAGCCAGACCGTCCCCGCCCCGCCCGTACCGAGCCGACGGATCAGCCTGTAGCCGCCCAGTTCCTCGCCTTCTTCCACGCCCTCAGCCTACCTGGCCCCTCCCCCATCTGCGGCCACCCGCGCGGGGTGGCCCCGGCCTCGTCCCTGAATCTGACGAGCAAACACACGCTGTCAATCCACCATGTGGCCCGAACTGTACAGCCGTGAGCAAGCATGCTAACTTCGCAGTTAGTCGCGCGCGCGGAACGATCCGCGTTCGCACTCCGTGGGCGAAGACGCTCCACGGTCACCCCACTACGGATCGTCCGGCACGTACCTGCCGGTGGGAAGGAAAACTCCATGGCAACCGTTACCTTTGACAAGGCCACCCGCGTCTACCCGGGCTCCGACAAGCCCGCCGTCGACCAGCTCGACCTCGAGATCAAGGACGGCGAATTCCTCGTTCTCGTCGGCCCCTCCGGCTGTGGCAAGTCGACCTCGCTGCGCATGCTCGCAGGCCTCGAGGACGTGAACTCCGGCCGCATCCTCATCGGCGACAAGGACGTCACGGACGTTCCGCCGAAGAACCGCGACATCGCGATGGTCTTCCAGAACTACGCCCTGTACCCCCACATGTCGGTGCGCGAGAACATGGGCTTCGCCCTGAAGATCGCCGGCACCCCCAAGGAAGAGATCAACAAGCGCGTCGAAGAGGCCGCTAAGATCCTCGACCTGGAGCCCTACCTGGACCGCAAGCCCAAGGCTCTGTCCGGCGGCCAGCGTCAGCGTGTCGCCATGGGCCGCGCGATCGTCCGTAAGCCCCAGGTGTTCCTCATGGACGAGCCCCTGTCGAACCTGGACGCGAAGCTGCGTGTCCAGACCCGTACGCAGATCGCCTCCCTGCAGCGTGAGCTCGGCGTCACCACCGTGTACGTCACCCACGACCAGACCGAGGCTCTGACGATGGGCGACCGCATTGCGGTTCTCGCCGGTGGTCTCCTCCAGCAGTGCGGCACCCCGCAGGAGATGTACGAGCGTCCCGCCAACGAGTTCGTCGCTGGCTTCATCGGCTCCCCCGCCATGAACCTGGGCACCTTCACGGTCGAGGGCGAGTGGGCCAAGCTCGGCCCCGCACGCGTGCGCGTCTCCGAGGCCGCCCGTGCCGCGATGACCCCTGAGGACGGCGGAAAGATCAAGATCGGCTTCCGTCCCGAGGGCCTGGACGTCGTCACCGACGGCTCCGAGGGCTCCATCCCCGTCGAGGTCGACTTCGTCGAGGAGCTCGGCTCGGACGCCTACGTGTACGGCCACCTGGCCGGCGCCGCCGAGGGCGAGACCCTGGGCTCCGGCTCCGAGGGCACCGGCAAGCAGCTGATCGTGCGTGTTCCCCCGCGTACCGCCCCCGCACGCGGCGGCGTCCTGCACGTGCGCGTCCGCGAGGGTCAGCAGCACAACTTCTCCGCTGCAACGGGTGTTCGCCTGCCCGAGTGACGCATAGCGCTCACGCACAGCGATAATCGGCCCCGGCCTCGTCCACTCGTACCTCCAGGACGAGGCCGGGGTTTCGTTATGCCCATATGTGTTCTTGGCCGCGACTAGCGTCGATACCGAGTCGGGGCTATGCGCACGGCGCTCGAGATGAGACAATGATTCTCATGGCTTTGGACATTACGGCGGCCACGATCGACCCCGCCCTTTTGGATCTCCCGTGGGATGTTCCCCTCGAGGAGTGGCCATCCAACCTACTCGCGGCGCTTCCTCGCGGCATTTCCCGCCACATCGTGCGCTTCGTCAACCTGTCCGGCCGCGTGCTCGCGGTCAAGGAGATCGGTCCGACCGTCGCCCACCACGAGTACGACCGCCTGCGTGACCTGAAGCGGCTGGACGCCCCGTCCGTCCAGCCGGTCGCCGTCATCACGGGCCGCGAAACTCCCGAGGGCGAGGAGCTCAACGCGGTTCTCATCACCGAGCACCTGCAGTTCTCTCTCCCCTACCGCGCGCTGTTCTCCCTGTCGATGCGCGAGGACACCGCGACGCGACTCATCGACGCACTCGCACTTCTCCTCGTTCGCCTGCATCTCCTGGGCTTCTACTGGGGTGACGTCTCCCTGTCGAACACGCTGTTCCGTCGCGACGCGGGCGAGTTCGCCGCCTACCTGGTCGACGCCGAAACCGGCGAATTGCACCCGAAGCTCACCCCCGGCCAGCGCGAGTACGACGTCGACTTGGCCCGTACGAACATCATCGGCGAGCTCATGGACCTCCAGGCCGGCGGATTCTTCCCCGAAGACTCCGACCCCATCGACGTTGGCGACCGCATCCGCACCCAGTACGACCTGCTGTGGACAGAGGTCACCGCCGAGGAATCCATTCCCAACGAGCAGCGCCAGTACCTGGTCAGTGACCGCATCCGCCGCCTCAACGACCTCGGTTTTGACGTTGCCGAGCTGCACATGGCGACCGATTCCTCCGGTGAGCGCCTCGTCATTCAGCCCAAGGTGGTCGACGCCGGTCACCACAACCGCAAGTTCATGCGCCTGACCGGCATGGACGTCGGCGAACACCAGGCGGTCCGCCTCCTCGCCGACATCGACGTGTGGCGCGCGACGAATGGCCTCCAGGACCTTCCCCTCGAGCAGGCTGCCCACGAGTGGCTCACCGACGAGTTTGCCCCCGTCGTACGCGCGATTCCGCGTGAGCTCGCTGGCAAGTTAGAGCCCGCGCAGCTCTACCACGAGTATCTCGAGCACCGCTGGTACATGGCCCAGCAG
>CAUTGT010000274.1:0-2749 GCA_963537735.1 uncultured Actinomycetaceae bacterium
GGAAGTTGAGGACCACGATGGTCAAGTACGTATACGACTTCTCCGAGGGCGACAAGTCCATGAAGGACCTCCTCGGAGGAAAGGGAGCCAACCTCGCCGAGATGACGAAGCTCGGTCTGCCCGTTCCCCCCGGCTTCACGATCACCACTGAGGCGTGCCGCGCATACCTCAAGGAGTCGACGGTTCCCGAGTCGCTTGCCACCGAGGTCACCACCGCCCTGCGCGGCGTCGAGGACCAGATGGGCCGCGTCCTGGGCGACGCGAATGACCCGCTCCTCGTCTCCGTGCGAAGCGGCGCGAAGTTCTCCATGCCCGGCATGATGGAAACCGTCCTGAACATCGGCCTCAACGATGAGTCCGTTCTCGGCCTCGCTGCCGTTAGCGGTAACGAGCGCTTCGCGTGGGACTCCTACCGCCGCCTCATCCAGATGTTCGGCAAGACCGTTCTCGACATCGACGGCGACCTCTTCTCCGACGCCCTCGACGAGCTCAAGGCCGCGCGTGGCGTGAAGGGCGACACCGAGCTGACCGCCGAGGACCTCAAGGGCCTCGTCGACACCTTCAAGGGCATCGTCAAGGAACAGACCGGCAAGGACTTCCCGCAGGACCCGCGCACCCAGATGGACATGGGCATCGAGGCCGTGTTCCGCTCCTGGAACACCGAGCGCGCCCGCATCTACCGCCGCCGTGAGCGCATCCCCCACGACCTGGGCACCGCCGTCAACATCTGCACCATGGTGTTCGGCAACATGGGTGACAACTCCGGCACCGGCGTCTGCTTCACCCGTGACCCCTCCTCCGGCCACTCCGGCGTCTACGGCGACTACCTCGAGAACGCGCAGGGCGAGGACGTCGTTGCGGGCATCCGCAACACCCTGCCCCTGTCCGCCCTCAAGGAGATCAACAAGCCCGTCTACGACGAGCTGCGCGGCATCATGCGCAAGCTGGAGACCCACTACCGCGACATGTGTGACATCGAGTTCACCGTCGAGCGCGGCAAGCTGTGGATGCTCCAGACCCGCGTCGGCAAGCGCACCGCCGCCGCCGCGTTCCGTATCGCGACCCAGCTCCTGGGCGAAAAGCTCATCACCCGCGACGAGGCCCTGGGTCGCGTCACCGGCGACCAGCTCACCCAGCTGATGTTCCCGCAGTTCGACGCCAAGGCCGAAAAGGAGCTCATCGCTCGCGGCATGGCCGCCTCCCCGGGTGCCGCCGTCGGCAAGATCGCCTTCAACAACGCGCAGGCCGTCGAGGCCGCCGAGAAGGGCATCAAGACCGTCCTCGTGCGTCGCGAGACCAACCCCGATGACCTGCCCGGCATGGTCGCCGCCGAAGGCGTCCTGACCGCCCGCGGCGGCAAGACCTCGCACGCCGCCGTCGTCGCCCGCGGCATGGGCAAGACCTGCGTGTGTGGCGCCGAATCCCTCGTCATTGACGAAGCTGCCGGCACCGTCACCATCGGCGACCTCGTCCTGACCGCCGAGGACACCATCGCCATCGACGGCCAGACCGGTGAGATCTTCCGTGGCGAGGTCCCCGTCGCCGACTCGCCCGTCACCACCTACCTGGCAGACGGCCTCGAGGCCGGCATCGCCGCCGCCGGCGAGGACCAGGGCACCCGCGAGCTCGTCGAGGCCGTCGACAAGCTCCTCGCCCACGCCGACAAGGTCCGCCGCCTGCACGTGCGCGCCAACGCCGATACCCCCCTCGACTCCAAGCGCGCCATCGCCTTCGGCGCCGAGGGCATCGGCCTGTGCCGCACCGAGCACATGTTCCTGGGTGAGCGTCGCCCGCTCGTCGAGCGCGCCATCCTCTCCGCCCCCGAGTCCGACGAGCGCCAGGCCGCGTTCAACGAGCTCGAGAAGCTCCAGAAGCAGGACTTCCTCGAGATGCTCGAGGTCATGGACGGCAAGGCCATGACCGTGCGCCTCATTGACCCGCCGCTCCACGAGTTCATGCCCGCCCTCATCGAGCTGGAGACGAAGGTTGCCGTCGGCAAGGCCACCGGCACCCTCGACCCCGCCGACGAGGCCATGCTCGTCGAGGTCCGTCGCATGCACGAGCAGAACCCCATGCTGGGCCTGCGCGGCGTGCGCCTGGGCATCTACCTGCCCGGCCTGTTCGCGCTGCAGATGCGCGCCCTGTGCGAGGCGGCCGCCGAGCTCGTGGCCCGCGGCCTCAACCCGCGTCCCGAGATCATGGTCCCGCTCGTCGGCTCCGTGCGTGAGCTCCAGCTCGTGCGCGAGGAAGGCGAAGGCATCATCGCCTCCGTCGCCGCCGCCCGTGGCGTGGACCTGTCCGGTGTCTCCATCGGCGCCATGATCGAGCTGCCGCGCGCCGCTATGACCGCCGAGGACCTGGCCGAGGAAGCCGACTTCTTCTCCTTCGGCACCAACGACCTGACGCAGACCGTGTGGGGCTTCTCGCGCGACGACGTCGAGGGCGTGTTCTTCCCGCAGTACATCGAGGCCGGTATCTTCGGCGTCTCCCCCTTCGAGTCCATCGACGTCCACGGCGTGGGCACCCTGGTCTCCGAGGGCGTGCGCCGCGCCCGCTCCACCAAGCCGAACATCAAGCTCGGCGTGTGTGGCGAGCACGGTGGCGACCCGCAGTCGATCCACTTCTTCCACAACGTGGGTGTCGACTACGTGTCCTGCTCGCCGTTCCGCGTCCCCGTCGCCCGCCTCGAGGCTGGCCGCGCCGCGGTCGAGGATCACGTGGACATGACCGCCTGATCGCTGGTGGCGCT
>CAUTGT010000275.1:0-2749 GCA_963537735.1 uncultured Actinomycetaceae bacterium
ATGGCACGTGCAGTCGGCATCGACCTCGGTACCACCAACTCCGCTATCGCCGTCCTCGAAGGCGGCGAGCCCACCATCATCCCCAACGCTGAAGGCGCCCGTACGACCCCCTCGGTCGTCGCATTCTCCAAGACCGGCGAGGTCCTGGTTGGCGAGATCGCCAAGCGCCAGGCCGTCACCAACGTTGACCGCACCATCTCCTCCGTCAAGCGCCACATGGGCACTGACTGGACCACGGAGATCGACGGCAAGAAGTACACCGCGCAGGAAATCTCCGCGCGCATCCTCATGAAGCTGAAGGCTGACGCCGAGGCCTACCTGGGTGAGCCCGTCACCGAGGCCGTCATCACCGTCCCCGCCTACTTCAACGACGCTCAGCGCCAGGCCACCAAGGACGCCGGTCAGATCGCCGGCCTCAAGGTCGAGCGCATCGTTAACGAGCCCACCGCCGCGGCCCTGGCCTACGGCCTCGAAAAGGGCAAGGAAGACGAGCTCATCCTGGTCTTCGACCTCGGTGGTGGCACCTTCGACGTGTCCCTCCTCGAGGTGGGCAAGGATGACGACGGCTTCTCCACCATCCAGGTTCGCGCCACCTCCGGCGACAACAACCTGGGCGGCGACGACTGGGATCAGCGCATTGTCAACTGGCTGATCGACCAGGTCAAGGCCAAGACCGGCGCCGACCTGTCCAAGGACGCGGTCGCTCTCCAGCGCCTCAAGGAAGCCGCTGAGCAGGCGAAGAAGGAGCTGTCCTCCGCGACCTCCACGAACATCTCGCTGCAGTACCTGTCCATGACCGCTGACGGCCCCATCCACCTGGATGAGTCCCTGACGCGCGCCAAGTTCGAGGAGCTGACCTCCGACCTGCTTGAGCGCACCAAGAAGCCCTTCCGCGATGTCATGGCCGAGGCCGGCGTGACCGTCTCCGAGATCGACCACGTCGTGCTCGTCGGCGGCTCCACCCGTATGCCCGCCGTCACCGAGGTCGTCAAGGAGCTGACCGGCGGACGCGAGCCCAACAAGGGCGTCAACCCCGATGAGGTCGTCGCCGTCGGCGCCGCCCTGCAGGCCGGCGTCATCCAGGGTGACCGCAAGGACGTCCTGCTCATCGACGTGACCCCGCTGTCGCTCGGCATTGAGACCAAGGGCGGCGTCATGACCAAGCTCATCGACCGCAACACGGCCATCCCGACCAAGGCCTCGGAGATCTTCTCCACCGCCGAGGACGGCCAGCCCTCCGTGCTCATCCAGGTCTACCAGGGCGAGCGTGAGTTTGCCCGTGACAACAAGCTGCTCGGCACCTTCGAGCTGTCCGGCATCGCCCCGGCTCCCCGTGGCGTGCCGCAGATCGAGGTCACCTTCGACATCGACGCGAACGGCATCGTTCACGTCTCCGCGAAGGACCGTGGCACCGGCAAGGAGCAGTCGGTGACGATCACCGGCGGTTCCTCCCTGCCCAAGGAGGACATCGACCGCATGGTGCGCGAGGCCGAGGAGCACGCCGCCGAGGACAAGAAGCGCCGCGAAGAGGCCGACACTCGCAACCAGGCTGAGCAGGCCGTCTACGCGACGGAGAAGCTGCTCAAGGATGAGGCCGACAAGATCTCCGAGGAGACCCGTGAGGCCGTCCAGAAGGACGTCGACGCCGTCAAGGAAGCCCTCAAGGGTGACGACATCGAGGCCGTGAAGACCGCCATGGCGACCCTGTCCGAGTCCGGCATGAAGATTGGCCAGGAGATCTACGCCAAGCAGCAGGCCGACGAGGCTGGCGCCCAGTCCGCGCCCGCGCAGGACGACGTCGTGGATGCCGAGATCGTTGACGAGGACAACAAGTGAGCACCGAAGAAACCACGGTTTTCTCGGCGCCAAACTACGCCGCCTGCGTGGCCGGGGCCTACTCATTGGTGGCGGCCCCGGCCGGCCAGGTGGCCGAGAACAACGAGACCGCACCCGGTGCGGACGACGCCGCCCAGGCCTCGTCCGATGACATGAGTGCCTTCGAGGAGCAGATCGAGGACTCTGACCTCGCCAAGGCCCTCGAGCGCATCGCGAGCGTCGAGGATCAGCTGGCCCGCGCCAACGCGGAGCTGTACAACCAGGGCCAGGAGTACGCCAACTACGTGCGTCGCTCCAAGGAGGCTATCCCCGGTCATAAGACCGCGGGTCAGGACGAGGTCATCGAGTCGCTCATCAGCGTTCTCGACGACATCGCGGCCGCCCGCTCGCACGGAGACCTGGAAGACGGCCCCTTCGCGTCGATCGCCACGAAGCTCGAGGAGACGCTCAAGACGCGTTTCGAGCTCGAGCGCTACGGCGCCCCGGGCGACGACTTCGACCCCGCCCTGCACGACGCTCTCATGGCGACCACCAGCCCGGACGTCGACCATCCCGTCATCGGGCAGGTCCTCGCGAGCGGCTACCGCCGTGGTGAACGCGTCCTGCGCGCCGCGAAGGTGCTGGTGAACAACCCTGAATGACATCGACACGCTCGCAACTGAAAGAGAGGTGACACGCGCGTGAGTGAACAGGAATGGTTCTCCAAGGACTTCTACAAGGTCCTCGGAGTCGACAAGACGGCGGACAAGAAGGCCATCACGAAGGCCTACCGCAAGCTGGCTCGGCAGTGGCACCCGGATCAGAACCCGGGCGACAAGGCCGCTGAGGCCAAGTTCAAGGAAATCGGCGAGGCCTACGCCGTCCTGTCCAATGACGAGGATCGCAAGCGCTATGACGCGATCCGCGCGATGGC
>CAUTGT010000276.1:0-2747 GCA_963537735.1 uncultured Actinomycetaceae bacterium
AGCCCTCGTCTCAGAAGGAATATCGTGACCACGACGCCGATTCCGAATAACGAAACCGCTCCCGAAGCTGCCCCGTCGACGATTGAGGAGGCTGCGGTCTCGACGACGATCGCTGCTTCTGAGGTGCCCGAGCACCCCTTCGCCCGTATCGGCGAGGACGGCACTGTCTATGTCAAGGATGGAGACGAGGAGCGTGTCATCGGCGGCTTCCCCGAGGGCATTCCTGCTTCTCCCTACGCTCTGTACGAGCGTCGCTACGCAGACCTTGAAGCCACCATCAAGCTTTTTGAGGATCGCCTGGGCACGCTGAGCCCGCGCGACATCGACCAGACTCTCGCAACGCTGCATGAGCAGGTCGCCTCTCCGAACGTTATCGGCGATATCCCGGCGCTTCGTGAGCGCGTTGCGGCGGCAACGAAGGCTGCCGAGGAGCGCAAGGAAATTGCCCGTGAGGAGCGCAAGGCCGCCAAGGCTGCCGCTCTCGCCGAGCGCACCTCCGTCGTTGAGCGCGCTGAGGCTATCGTTGCCCAGGATCCCGCCAAGACCCACTGGAAGCAGTCGGGTCAGACCCTGCGCGACCTCCTCGACGAGTGGAAGAACCTGCAGCGCCGCGGTCCGCGCCTGGAGAAGTCCATTGAGGATGAGCTGTGGAAGCGTTTCTCCTCCGCGCGCACCCAGTTCGACCGTCACCGCCGTCAGTTCTTCTCGCAGCTCGATCAGGCCCAGTCCGAGGCCAAGCATGTGAAGGAAGCCCTGATCGCTGAGGCCGAAGCTCTGTCTTCGTCCGTGGATTGGTCGCGTACGTCCGGTGCCTACCGTGAGCTTATGAACCGCTGGAAGGCTGCCCCGCGCGCCTCGCGTAAGGAAGACGATGCGCTGTGGGCACGTTTCCGCGCGGCGCAGCAGGTGTTCTTTGACGCTCGCCGCGCCAAGGACGAGGCCACCGACGCGGAGTACCGCGACAACCTCGTCGCGAAGGAAGCGATCCTTGTTGACGCCGAGGCGATCCTGCCGGTGACCGATATCGAGCGCGCCAAGGCTCAGCTGCGTCAGATCCAGGACCGCTGGGAAGAGGTGGGCCGCGTGCCTTCCGCCGACCTGCACCGCATCGAGGGTCGTCTGCGCGCCGTTGAGGCCGCCGTCCGCGAGGCCGAAGAGAAGGAATGGCGTCGCACCAACCCCGAGACGCGCGCACGCGCGGCCGGCATGGTTGGTCAGCTTGAGGAGCAGATCGCTCAGCTCGAGCGTTCTCTGTCCGAGGCCGAGGCCAAGGGCGACGAGAAGGCTGCCAGGAGCGTGCGCGAGGCTCTCGAGACCAAGCGCGCCTGGCTCGCGCAGATCTCCTCCTCCATGGAGTGACATGCGTCTTCACGTCATTCCTTCGCCTTTCTACGCGGCGAATGGGCTTGTGCTCGTCCCTTCCGGGGCGGGCACTGCCCTTGTCGTCGACCCTTCAGCGGGAATCCAACACCTGATCCGCGAGGTCCTCGAGCTCGAGGGCGTCAGCGTGGGCGCGGTGCTCCTGACACACGGACACCCCGACCATGTGTGGGACGCAGCCGCGGTGTCCACCTGGGGACCGGACAGAGCGACCGTTCCCGTGTACCTGCCCGGACCCGACATGTACCGTATGGATGATCCGGCCTCGTTCCTGCCGATGCCGCCGCCCGACTTCGTGGGGGAGTGGGTCAAGCCCACCGACCTGCGCGAGGTGCCCTCCGATTCGTTCGAGGCGTGCCCCGGCGTGTGGCTGCGCATGGTTCCCGCGCCCGGCCATACCGAGGGATCGGCCGTTTTCCTCGGCGAGAGTCCGCTCGATATTCGGGTGAACGACCAGTCCTTCTACTCTTCCGATGAAGCGGTTCCGTGGGCGATGAGCGCAGACGTCCTGTTTAAGGACAGCGTCGGGCGCACCGACCTGCCCGGGGGCGACGAAACTCAAATGCGGCATTCTTTGCGCACGATTTCCAACGCTCTCGATCCACGCACCGTCCTCGTTCCCGGCCACGGCCCGGCGACGACGCTCGCAGATGAGATACGCTCAAACCAGTATCTGATCCGCGCTCGTCGTATCGGCTAACCACCTTCCTCACAGAAAGAACGCTCAATGGCTCGCACGTCCCTGTCAGGTTTCCCCGAATGGCTCCCGGAGGGTCGCATCATTGAGATGCACGTCCTCGACGAGCTGCGGCGCGTGTTTGAATTGCACGGCTTCGCGGGCATCGAAACTCGTGCGGTCGAGACCCTCGAGCAGCTGGAAGCAAAGGGCGAGACCTCCAAGGAGATCTACGTGCTCGACCGCCTGCAGGCCCTGAAGGCCGCGGCGGCGGGCGCGCGCGCTCCCAAGGATAAGGGCATGGGTCTGCACTTCGACCTGACTGTTCCCTTCGCCCGCTACGTGGTCGAGAACGCGAACGAGCTGGATTTCCCGTTCAAGCGTTACCAGATCCAGAAGGTGTGGCGCGGCGAGCGTCCCCAGGACGGTCGCTTCCGTGAGTTCACGCAGGCGGATATCGACGTCGTGGGCAACGGCGAGCTCCCGTTCCACTTCGAGGTCGACCTACCGCTCGTGATGGCGCAGGCTCTGAACAACCTGCCGATCCCGCCCGTGCGCGTGCTCGTCAACAACCGCAAGGTTGTCCAGGGCGTGTGCGAGTCCCTCGGGGTCACGGACGTTGAGGCTGCCCTGCGTGGCCTCGACAAGATCGACAAGATCGGCCCGGAGGGTGTGGCCGCCGAGCTGGCTC
>CAUTGT010000277.1:0-2746 GCA_963537735.1 uncultured Actinomycetaceae bacterium
GGCCACTTGCGGGCGTTGTCGGTGCCGGGCAGCTTGGCCTTGTTGGCATCGATGTACTGGGAGTGCCAGTAGGTCGCGGGGTCTCCGTCGGTGGCCATGGACTCCTTGCCGCGCTCCCAGCGGGTTTCGACGGAGTCGGCGGCGATGGCCTTGGCCTCGATGCGCGGGCCGCACACGCCGATCAGGCCTTCGCTGGCCACGGTCTTCTCACCGGAGTGCGAGACAGTGACGGTGAAGGTCGCTTCACCGAATTCGGTGGTGGGGCGCGCCCAGAACTTCACGACGCGGGTCTCGCCGGGGGCAAGGCGGTCGATCGGCTGGGGGCCGTTGGCGAGCTTCCAGGAGTTGGAGACCGCGGGGGTCAGGTGGATCTTGGTCGCATCCGTGGTGCCCTTGTTGGTGACGGAGACCTCGAGGACGGTTTCGCCCCAGTTCTCGTCGCCGACGATGGGCAGGTCGGCGCGGTTCATGCCGGACAGGGCGGTCTTCGGGTAGGCCTCGTCACCAACGCGTTCGATGCTGACATCGAGGGCCGAGGAGGCCTGGGAGGCGAGGGTGAAGACCGAGTGGCTGTCGACGGTGACGTCGAGCGGCAGCTGGGCGACGGTACCTTCGGCGGTCTTCTCGCCACCGTTGGGGCGGCGCGACAGGTAGCCGGAGTCGATGACACTCAGGTACTGGTTGGTCATGGCATTACGCAGGCGGAAGCCATCGCCGGCGGGCTCAGCGACCCACTTCTGGGGGTTACGCGTCGCGTAGTCGCCCTGGAACGTGGGGGTGAACTCCTGGCTCGTGTCAGCGCATGCGTAGGCAACTGCAGGGTGTCCGGGGGTCGTCGACACGTGGGTCTCGGAGTTAGGCGTTTCCTCGGAGTAGACGGCGAGGCAGCGGTTCGCGTTGACCGAGCGGATCTGGTAGTAGCCGTCGGGGGTGGCGGCCAGCTCCCAGTTATCGGAGGCGGTGCCCGCGGTCGGGGTAGTACCGGACACGCTCAGGGCTCGCCCGTCGGACAGTGCGATCGTGTACTGGCCGGGGGCGAGGGTGTCGCGCGTGGGGTCGACGTACGTGGAGGGCTCGCCCAGGGCCTTGATGCGCGCCTTGAATGCCTGGACGTTGCCGTCGGCCTTGGGGGTCTTGGCGTTCCAGAACATCTGGGCGCCGTAGCGCAGGCCTTCGGTGACCCAGGCTTCGGCCTCGTGGTCGGTGACCTTGCCGTGGCCGCCCTGCCAGATGGAGACCTTGCCGCCGCGGATGGAGGCGTCGGGAACCGTGTAGCCGTTGTTCTGGTAGAACGAGTTCATCGTCCACGTTCCGTAGACGCCTTCCAGGCCCTTCACCTGCATGACGTAGGAGGACGGCTGATCACGGTAGTAGTACAGGGCGGAGGAGGCGTTGACGACGGTATAACCCGCGTCAACGAGGTCCTTGACGGGCAGACCGCGGTTGGCGTCCTTCTTGCTGGACTCACCCTTGCCCCAGTATTCGATGATGACGTCCTTGTCGATCGCGATGCGCGAGATGTCGGCGATTCCGTCGTTCCACACGCGCAGCGTGCCGCCGCGGGACTTGACGTGCGCGTTGACCTTGTTGATGAAGTCGTTGAACGCGGCGTCGAAGGTCATGGACTGGTCGCCGTAGTGGCTGCGAATCTGTGCGAGGTACTTCTTGAATTCGCCGGGGCCCTGCTTGAAGAAGAACTCGTCAGCGCCCATGTGCCATTCGGTGGAGCCGAAGGTGTCCATGTACTCGTCGATGAGGTCGAAGTAGAACTTCTGGGCGGCGGGGTCGATGAAGTTGAGATGGTTGGGGCTCTTCTTGCCGGAGTCGTCGGAGACCTGGTACTGCGGGAAGTTGCCGAGGATGGTGCCGGTGTGGCCGGGGGCGTTCAGGAGCGGGACGACGCGAACGCCGACCTCGCGGCCGTGCTCGACGATGGCCTTGACCTCATCCTTCGTGTAGTAGGAGAAGGAGGTGGTGGCGGGGTACTTGTCGGACTTGATGCGCAGCTCGAGGGACAGGTAGTTCATCTTCAGGTCGGACATGCGGTCGATCTGTCGGATGATCCAGTCCGGGGTGATGTGGGTGCCGCAGGCGCACAGGGTGGCGCCACGGTCGGCGAAGCGCGGGATGTCCGTGATGCTACCGGCGGGCACGGTACCCTGGCCGGCGCGCACAGCCTGTTCGATGGTGCGAGCGCCCCACAGGAGGCCGGCGCGGGTGGCGGCCACGACCTGGGCGCCGTTTGCGTTGACGGTCAGCTGGTAGCCCTCATCGCCGAGGTCGGTGCGGGACGCGTTGATGGTGAGGGAGACGGCGTTGGAGGCGGGGGCCGCGCCGGTGCCCTCGGTGATGCCGGTGATACCGGCGTCGGTGAGAGCGCGGCTCAGCAGGGCACTGACGCCGGCAGCGTCGGCGGAGTCAGTGCGGACGATCTGAAGGCCAGCGCCGGGAGTCCAGGAGCCCGAGGCAGGGGCCCATCCTTCGAGGGAGGGGATCGTTCCGGGGACCTGGCTGGCCGCCTGCGCATTGAGGTGGGAAGTCAGGGGGACGAGGACCGCGGCGACGAGGGCGCACACGGACGTGAGGATGAGTGCGACTTTCGCTCGGGTGCGCGCGAGCCGCGGCGCCCGCGCATGGCTTGGCGATGAATGAGGCATTAATTCTCCTGTTCAACGGTTTGCTTCCACGCAAACTGTCCAAAGCCCGAATTAAAACGGATGCTCCGTATTCATTCCGACTACTTTTT
>CAUTGT010000278.1:0-2718 GCA_963537735.1 uncultured Actinomycetaceae bacterium
GCCGGACTCCTTCCCGCTCTACTTTTACCGCGAACCCAGCGCCCCGGACCTGGAGCTGGGGGAGGACCAGGTGGATTGGGACGCCGTCGAGCGCGCCGGGATCTTCTGGTTCACCGTGACCGGCCTGTCGCGCGACTCCTCCTTCGGCCTGCACCTACGCGCCCTCGATCATCGCGACCGCTCCAATGGCGTGACGATCCTCGACCTCGACTACCGCTCCAACCTGTGGAGCGGCATGGCCCAGGCGCGTTCGCGCGTCGCAGCCGTCCTGTCCCGCGTGGACGTCGCCGTCGGTAACCGCCAGGAATGCGAGATGGCCGTCGGCGTCTCCGATCCTGAAGGCGCTGCTGATGCCCTCCTCGAGCGCGGCGTTCGACTCGCGATCGTCAAGCAGGGGCCCAAGGGAACCCTCGCCAAGACCGCCGATGAGCGCGTGTGGGTCGATGCCTGGGACGTGGACGTCGTCAACGGGCTCGGCGCGGGCGATGCCTTCGGAGGTGCACTCATTCACGGCCTCGTCGAAGGGTGGGACCTCGAGCGCACGATCCGTTACGCCTCGGCTGCCGGAGCCTACGTGTGCTTGCACATCGAATGCTCGACCGCCATGCCCACCCTCGAGCAGTTGAGCACCTTCGTCGAAACGGGGGTCCTCCCGTAACCCACCCGACCCGCCCCAGCCTCGTCCCCCTTTTATTTCCAGCGGCACCGATGCCCAACTTTCAGGAGACTACGATGACTCTTCCCGATATCTATGTTCCCGCCGGTTCCTCCGGCCACGGCAATTTCACCGTCGACATTGACCCCCAGCGCGCCGGTTGGGCCTTCTCTGGCCTGCGCGTCCTGGTCCTCGAGGCCGGCGCCTCCCAGGTCGTCGAGACCGGTGAGGCCGAGCTCCTCATCCTGCCACTCGCCGGCGGCGCGACCGTCGAGGTCGACGGGCAGACCTTCGAGCTCGAGGGCCGTCGCGGTGTCTTCTCCGGCGTCACCGACTACCTGTACGTCGGACGCGGCAAGAGCCTGACCATCACCTCGGCCGACGGCGGCCGCTTCGCCTTCCCCTCCGCGATCGCCACCCGCGACATCCCCGTCGCCTACTACCCCAAGAACCAGGTCCGCGTCGACCTGCGCGGTGCCGGCGACTGCTCGCGCCAGGTCAACAACTACTCCCTGGCCGTCGAGGGCGTCACCACCTCCCACCTGCTGGCCTGCGAGGTCATCACCCCCGGCGGTAACTGGTCCTCCTACCCGGCCCACAAGCACGAGCAGGACTCCGAGGATGAGCGCGAGCTCGAAGAAATCTACTACTTCGAGATCGAAGACGGCCCCGAGGGGTCTAAGGGCTTTGGCCTGCACCGCACCTACGGCAGCCCCGGCCGCCCGATCGACCTGTGCTGCGAGGTTCACGACGGCGACGTCGCCCTCGTACCCCACGGGTACCACGGCCCCTGCGTCGCGGCCCCCGGCTACGACATGTACTACCTGAACGTCATGGCCGGCCCGAACGAGGACCTCGTGTGGCTCGCCCCCGACGATCCGGCGCACCACTGGATCCGCGCGACCTGGGAAAACCAGGAAGTGGACCCTCGTCTGCCCATGAACAAGTAAGAAAGCCTCGAAAGGACTACCCATGAGCAAAGAAGCCTACAAGGGAACCGTGCGCCTGACGGTCGCACAGGCAATCATTCGCTTCCTGTCCAACCAGTACACCGAGCGGGACGGCGTTGAGCACCGCCTCATTGCGGGCGCCTTCGGGATCTTCGGCCACGGTAACGTCGCCGGCATCGGTCAGGCCCTGCTGCAGAACGAGATCGCGCCCGCCGAGGGCGAGAACCCGATGCCCTACATCATGCCCCGCAACGAGCAGGGTGCTGTCCACGCGGCCGCGGCCTTCGCCAAGACGACGAACCGCCTGCAGACCTGGATGACGACCGCGTCGATCGGCCCCGGCTCGCTCAACATGGTCACGGGCGCCGCGACGGCGACGACCAACCGCCTGCCCGTCCTCATCTTCCCCTCCGACCAGTTCGCGACCCGCATCCCGGACCCGGTCCTCCAGCAGCTCGAGGATCCGACCTCGCTCGACGTGACCGTCAACGACGCGTTCCGTCCCGTGTCGCGCTTCTTCGACCGCATCAACCGTCCCGAGCAGCTGATCCCCTCGCTGCTGAACGGTATGCGCGTCCTGACCGACCCGGCCGAAACAGGTGCCGTGACGATCGCCCTGCCCCAGGACGTTCAGGCCGAGGCCTACGACTGGCCGGTCGAGTTCTTCGCCAAGCGCGTGTGGCACGTGCGCCGTCCCCCGGCCGAGCGCGCCGCCATCGAGCGCGCGGTCGCCAAGATCCGCGCCGCCAAGCGTCCCCTCATCATCGCCGGCGGTGGCGCCATCTACTCCGAGGCCTCGGAGGAGCTGCGCGCATTCGCGGCCGCGACCGGCATCCCGGTCGCCGACACGCAGGCCGGCAAGGGCGCCATCAACTGCGATCACCCCTGCTCCGTGGGCGGCGTCGGCTCCACCGGCGGCGACTCGGGCAACCACCTCGCCGACAAGGCCGACCTGATCATCGGTGTGGGCACGCGCTACTCCGACTTCACCACGGCCTCGAAGACGCAGTTCAAGAATCCCGACGTCTCCTTCGTCAACATCAACATCACGCCCTTCGACGCCGCCAAGCAGAGCGCCGAGATGGTCGTGGCCGACGCCCGCGAGGCGCTCGT
>CAUTGT010000279.1:0-2715 GCA_963537735.1 uncultured Actinomycetaceae bacterium
AATGGGGCCGGACCGTAGAAGAAACCCGCCTGCAGTGTCCTGCGGGCGGGTTCGTCGGTCTCAGCCGAAGATCAATGCGCTTAGCTTACCGAATCCGAAGTCGAGTAGGCCAGCGAAAAGCATGATTGCGGCGACAAACACAACGACGACGAGGAAGTACGTCCAGGTTTCGGATGCCGTGGGGTAGGTAACCTTCTTCATTTCGTCGATGACCTGCTTGAAGAAGAGCCAGATGCCACCGAAGAAACCGGGGCGCTTGTTCTGCTCCTTGGCAGCCTCGCTACGCTTGCGGGTCGCCGCATTCTTAGTGCGATCTCGGCGCGAGGATTCAGCGTCCGAGGCAACACGATCGGCCATGGGAATCCTCCTACGAAAATGATCAGCCTAATCCGCAGGGCAGGCGGGACTCGAACCCACAACCGCCGGTTTTGGAGACCGGTGCGCTACCAATTGCGCCACTGCCCTACGCAGGAAAACCTGCCTGACGAACATTAGTGGATAAGGCGGCGCTTTGTCCAACCGAGATACGCGTCGGCGGGTCGCATGCCGCGTAATACCAGCCCCGACCTCGCAAATGAGAGGTAGCCCACGCACGCATCGTGTGCGCTCTCCGCCACACACGCGCGCGCGACGTGGGACCATGGAGGGGTGACCAATACTCCTCGCACCCGTGTCTCTGATCGTTTCAACGCCATCACGCCGTCCGCGACCCTGGCCGTGGACGCGAAGGCCAAGGCCCTCAAGGCCGCCGGCCGCCCGGTGATCGGCTTCGGCGCCGGCGAACCCGACTTCGCCACGCCCGACTACATTGTCGAGGCCGCCGTCAAGGCCGCGCGCAACCCCGCGATGCACCGCTACACGCCCGCTGCCGGCCTCCCGGCGCTGCGTGAGGCCATCGCGGAAAAGACCCTGCGCGACTCCGGCTACGAGGTCTCCCCCGCCGACATCGTCGTCACCAACGGCGGCAAGCAGGCCGTCTTCCAGGCTTTTGCCGCGCTGCTGGGCCCCGGCGACGAGGCGATCCTGCCGACGCCGTACTGGACCACGTACCCCGAGGTCGTCAAGCTCGCTGGCGCGACCCCCGTCGAGGTGTTCGCGGGCGCCGACCAGGACTACAAGGTGACCGTCGAGCAGCTCGAGGCCGCACGCACCCCTCGCACCAAGGTCCTGCTCATGTGCTCGCCGTCCAACCCGACGGGCAGCGTCTACACGCCCGAGGAGCTGACCGCGATCGGCCAGTGGGCCCTCGAGCACGGCATCTGGGTCATCTCGGATGAGATCTACGAGCACCTGCTGTACGAGGACGCGCAGACCGCGCACATCGTCAAGCTGGTGCCCGAGCTGGCCGACCAGGCCGTCATCCTCAACGGCGTGGCCAAGACCTACGCGATGACCGGCTGGCGAGTGGGCTGGATGATCGGGCCCTCCGACGTCATCAAGGCCGCGCTGTCCTTCCAGTCGCACCTGACCTCCAACGTCAACAACGTCGCCCAGGAGGCAGCGCGCGCCGCCGTGTCGGGTTCCCTGGACGCCGTGGACGAGATGCGCGTCGCCTTCGACCGTCGCCGCCGTCTCATTGTTGACATGCTGCGCCAGATCGACGGCTTCGACGTTCCGACCCCCAAGGGTGCCTTCTACGTCTACCCCTCCGTCGAGCGCCTGCTGGGCCGCGAGATCCGCGGCCGCGTCGCCAACACGTCGGGCGAGCTCGCCGACCTGATCCTCGACGAGGTCGAGGTCGCGGCGGTCCCGGGCGAGGCCTTCGGCCCCTCCGGCTTCCTGCGCTTCTCCTACGCCCTGGCCGACGACGATCTCGTCGAGGGCATCACCCGCGTGCAGGAGCTCTTCGCCTGATGCACGTCTCGTTCGAACGGACAGAGCAGGAGGCCCCCCTCGGGACGGTCCTCCTCGCCCACGGGTACGCGGAACACTGCGGGCGCTACGCCCACCTGCGCTCCGCGCTCACCCGCGCCGGTTACGACGTCGCCTACTACGACCATGCGGGCCACGGGACCTCTGAGGGTCCCCGCGCCCGCGTGGACGTGGGCGCGCTGATCCGCGACTTCGGTGACGCGCGCCGGGCGGCCCTCGCCCACGCGCGCACGCCGGACCTGTTCCTGTTCGGACACTCGATGGGCGGCATCATCGCGGCCGCCTCCACGATCCTCGACCCGACGCGGCTGCGCGGCACGGTTCTGTCCGCGCCCGCGCTGCGCCCCCTCCCCCACGTCTCCCCCTCCCAGGCGCGCCGACTGCTGCCGATCGCTCGGCTGCGCCCCGGCCTCGTCGTGGCGAAGGGCGCGTCTGACATGGAGGTCTCTCCCCTGTCGCGTGACCCGCAGGTCCAGCGCGACTTCGACGCGGACCCGCTCACCTACAAGGGCGGCGTGCCGATCCTGACGGGCGCGACGATGATCATCCAGGGCGACGAGGTCATTGCGCGCGCCGCACGCCTGCACACCCCGACCCTCGTCATGCACGGGTCGAACGACCTGATGGCGGACCTGCGCGGTTCGCGCGAGCTCGTGCGCGGGGCACGCGCGGCGCACCCGGACGCCGACATCCACCTGCGCATCGTCGACGGCGCCTACCACGAGCTCCTCAACGAGCCCGAGGGCCCCGGCCTGATCCGCGACATCATCATCTGGCTCGGGGAGCACTAGGCCGTGGAAGCGCCCGCTGTCCCTAACCTGACGGCCCCGCGCCCCACCCCAC
>CAUTGT010000280.1:0-2714 GCA_963537735.1 uncultured Actinomycetaceae bacterium
CTACGCGCCGGGGATGCCGGCGGGGTCGGTCACGGATGACACGGAGCAGGCGCTGTTGGTCGCGTCTCTCTTAATACGAGGCCGGGGCTCCTCCTCGGGTCGCGTGGCCCTCAATCCGGTCGAGTTCGCCCACGCCCTGCTGGCCTGGGAGGATTCAATGATCGAGCGCGGCTCGCTCGACCTTCTGGGACCCTCCACGAAGGCGGCGCTCGAGCGCGTGCGCGCGGGCGAGGACCCGCTGACCGTGGGCGGTGCGGGGACCACGAACGGCGCGGCAATGCGCGTCACCCCGATCGGCATCGCAGTCTCGACGGAGGATCCGGAGGCTTTCGCCGAGGCTGTGTGGTCCTCGTGCCGGGTCACGCACGCGACGCGCCAGGGGTTCCAGTCGGCTGCCCTCGTGGCGGCGGCCGTGTCCATGGGTATCGACGCCGCGCGTTCAACAACCCCGAATCTGCGGTCCCTGCTGTGGAAGGCCGTGTCCTACGTCGATTCCCTGCCCGAGCGTGGCGCGTGGACCCCCGACCCGGACGTCGTGGCGGCGACGCGCAGGGCCATGCAGCTGGCCATCAACCCAGCCTCCTCGTCCCTGGAGTGCCTGGTTGAGCAGGTGGGCACGTCCGTGGCTTCGGCGCATGCGATCCCCATGGCCTTCGCACTGCTCGCACGAGACCCCTCCCCGCAGGCGCTGCTGGACGCCGCCAACATCGGCGGCGATACGGACACGATCGGCGCGATCGCGGGCGCGATCCTGGGCGCAGCCCTCGGTGTTCAGGTTCTCCCCGCAGACAGCCTCTCGATGATCGAGGAGGTCTCCCACCTCGGCCTGTCCAGCGTCGCCGGGGATCTCCTGGAGCTGCGCGATCAGGCGCTTGTCGGGCGCCAGGAGGAGTCTCCCACGAGTGCTTCGCCAGCTGCCGATCCCGATGCCGGAACGTCTCCGGAGGAGCCAACCACCGCCTCGTCGCTCACATCCCCGGCGGGCCGGGTGGTCCTCATGGGGCAGATCCTCGTGGACCTCGCCGTTCGTGGCGAGGCTCTGCCCTCGCCCGGTGGCGACGTGTGGGCCATCGACGAGGGAATGCACGTGGGCGGCGGCTTCAACGCCCTCGTGGCGGCGCGGCGCATGGGGGCCGAGGCCGTCTCCCTCAGCCCAATCGGTGAAGGCCCCTACTCCTCGCTCATCCAAGCGGCACTGACGCGCGAGGGGATCACGGACCTCGGGCCACGCGTCGCGGGCATTGACAACGGGTTCTGCATCGCGTTCACGGACCGCACAGGCGAGCGCACCTTCATCTCCACCAAGGGAGCCGAGACGATGGCACCCGAGAGCGCGTGGGCAGACTTCGTGCGCACGATGAACCCGGGCGACGTGCTCTACATTGACGGATACCTCATGGACCACCCCGCGAACAGGGAGGCCGCGGAGGCGGCGCTGCGCGTCCTACCCGAGGGTGTGCGCGTCCTCCTCGACGTCTCCCCCGTGATCGGCATCCCGGACGCTCTGCCCTCCGACGGGGTCATCGTGTCGATGAACCTCAGGGAGGCTCAGGAGATCGGTCAGCAGAGCGGGGATTCGAGCGTCTGCAACCGGTGCCGTGAGCCTCACGAAGCGGCACGCTCGATGCTCGGCCTTCTGGGCCGTCCCGTCCTCGTGCGCGCGGGAGCGGCGGGCGCATACTTTGCACACCCCGACGGGACAGCGCCGAATGCCAGCAATGAGGATGCGGCCCACATCCCGACACCTCACGTCGAGGCGATCGATACGAACGGCGCGGGGGACGCACACTCCGGTGTCCTGGCGTCCTCCCTCGCGCAGCGTATTCCCATGGAGAGGGCGCTCCTGCTGGCCAACTGCGCGGGCGCACTGTCCACAACGGCCGTCGGCCCGGCCTCGTGCCCGACGCGCGAACAGATTGAGGCCGCGGCGGATGCGCTGGAGGCACACGCGGACGGGGAGTGAGCGCAGCTCAAACCCGGTTGACCGTCAACTGAACGACCTCATCGGCATCACATCCATGCAGGTGGGGAGGCTCAGACGTGCGAGATGTGTCAAATAATCGACCGAGTCGCCTATTTTGCATTCCCAAGGGTGCACAATCGCACCATGACGACTAACGACACCCGGGACCGCGGCGGAATCGTCGGCGGGGCACTCACGGTTGCCCTGCTGATCACGCTGGCCGTGCAGAACGCCGTGCCGCCGATGGCGACCGACATGTACTCGGCCGCGTTCCCGCAGATCACGGTGGACCTGGCGACGAACTCGACGATGCTCGGGTTCACGCTCACAACCTTCTTCGTGGGCTACGCGTCCGGCCAGGTCCTGGGCGGCGCCATCTCGGACCAGATCGGGCGCCGCCGCCCCATCGTCGCAGGCGGCATCATTGCGCTGATCGGATCCATCGTCTGTGTCCTCTCCCCCAACATCTGGGTGCTCCTCGTGGGCCGAGTCTTCCAGGGCCTCGGTGGCGGCGTCGCCTCCTCGGTGGGCCGCGCGATCCTCGTCGACGTCGCACACGGCAAGACGCTGGCTCGCGCCATGAGTCTCCTCCAGGCGATCGTCGGCTTCGCGCCGATGCTCGCACCCGTCCTCGGCGCCTTCATCATCACACACGCGACGTGGCGGGCCATCTTCTGGGCCCTCGCCGCCTTCACACTGCTCATGGCGGCCCTCGCGTGGTTCGTCGTGCCCGAGTCCCTGCCCGAGGAAC
>CAUTGT010000281.1:0-2710 GCA_963537735.1 uncultured Actinomycetaceae bacterium
GCGAACGGGCCAAGACGTCGATCATCGCGGGGACCCGGAAGCCCCCTCCTCCGACGATGGTGAGCTGCATGGCGGGCATCCTCTCTGACTACGTATAGTGGTGGCTCACTGACATATTGTAGTCGCGCTCACGTCTAGGAGGACCTGTGGCATCTCGAGTACCCGCCGCATCTCAGTTTGCGGTGTACGGTCCGACCTTCCTTGACGTTGTCATGGGCCCCCTCGACGGCCCTCCGGTTCCCGGCCGCGAGGCCTGGGTGGAGGGAGCGCTCATGTGCGCGGGCGGCGCGGCCAATCAGGCGATTGCGCTGGCTCGCCTGGGCGTCCCCGTGCGCCTGCACGCTCGTGTGGGCGTCGATCAGATGGGTCAGTTCGTGGACGAGATGCTCGCACGCGAGGGCGTGGACACCTCCTCGTGTGAGCGTGTCGGCGATCAAAATGTCACCGTCTCCCTGTCCTTCGACGGCGATCGCGCGATGACCACGCGTGGGACGACCGCGTTGCCCCGCTTGGGAGGCGACGCGCCGGCGTGCCTGCTCGCAGACGTGCGGGGAATCAGTGTGAACAGTGAGGTTGTGTCCTCCTGGCGCGAGCGTGGGACGTGGGTGCTGGCGGACACTGCATGGGACGAGGCCGGGGCCTGGGACCCGGCCGACCTGGAGGCATTGCGCGTGGCTGACGTGTGCACGCCCAACGAGGAGGAGGCGCTCGCCTACGCACGCACTGAGAGCGTGGAGGACGCTGCGCGTTGGTTCGCGTCGTTTGGGTGCGACTGCGTGGTCACCTGCGGTAAGAACGGCGCGATCGCATGCGTTGACGGGCAGATCCTGCACGTGCCGGCACCCGCGGTGCGGGCGGTGGATACGACGGGCGCGGGGGATGTTTTCTCGGCAGCCCTGGCCTGGGCGCGCCGAGGGCGGCACCTGCCGTGGCCCGAGGCCCTCGCTCTCGCCTGTGCGGCCGCCGCCCACTCCACGCAGGGGATCGGCGGGTCTGCATCCGCTCCCTACGCGGCCGACCTCCCTGGTGCGTGAGGAGCCCAACCGGGCCCCTGCCTCGTTGCGCGGCTAAATCCCGGTACGATAGGCGCATGACCGATTCTTCTTCCACGCCCACGCAAGCACCCGCAGACGACACCCCCGAGCAGGTCAAGGTTCGCGCGGCCAAGCGCGCGCGCCTCATGGAGGCCGGTATCCCCGCCTACCCCGTGCGCCTGCCGATCACGACCACCATCAAGGAGGTGCGTGAGAAGTACGCGCACCTCGAGGCCGGCGAAGAGACCGAGGACTACGTGGGCCTGGCGGGCCGCGTCATCCTCGCGCGCAACGGCGGCAAGCTCTGCTTCGCGACCCTCATGGACGGTGAGGGCAACAAGATCCAGGTCATGCTCTCCGCCGCCTCCGTCGGCGCCGAGTCCCTGGCAGCCTACAAGAACGACGTCGACCTGGGCGATCACCTCTTCGTCCACGGCCGCGTGATCTCCTCGCGCCGCGGCGAGCTGTCGATCTTCGCGACCCCCGCCGAGGTCACCCCCGAGGCTCAGGCCGAGTACGACGCCGCGCCCACCGCGCTGCCCGCCCCGGACGCCTCCTGGGCCATCGCCTCCAAGGCGCTGCGCCCCCTGCCCAAGACGTGGACCACCGAGGACGGCGAAGAGATCACCCTGTCCGAGGACCAGCGCATCCGTCGCCGTGAGCTCGACCTCATCACGCGCCCCGCAGCGCGCGACATGGTCCGCATCCGCGCGGCCGTCAACCGCTCGATCCGCGAGAACTTCTTCCGCCGCGACTACATCGAGCTCGAGACGCCGATGCTGCAGATGATCCACGGCGGCGCGGCTGCCCGCCCCTTCACGACGCACATGAACGCGCTCGATACCGATCTCTACCTGCGCATCGCCACGGAGATCTACCTCAAGCGCGCGGTCGTCGGCGGCGTGGATCGCGTCTTCGAGATGAACCGCAACTTCCGCAACGAGGGCATGGACTCCTCGCACAGCCCCGAGTTCACCTCCCTGGAGGCCTACGAGGCCTACTCGGACTACAACGGCATGGCTGAGCTGACGCGCGACCTCATCCAGCAGGCCGCGCGCGACGCCTTCGACCTATCCGAGGGCGAGGAAATCGTGCGCCTGGCCGACGGCACCGAGTACGACCTGTCGGGGGAGTGGGATCGCATTGACCTGTACGGCTCCACCTCTGAGGCCCTGGGCGAGGAGGTCACGGTGGAGACGCCGCGCGAGACCCTTGTCAAGTACGCGGAGCGTATCGGCCTGGAGGTCGACGACTACGCCGTGTCCGGCAAGATCGTTGAGGACATCTTCGAGGAGCTCGTCGCCTCCAAGCTGTGGGCGCCGACCTTCGTCTACGACTTCCCGGAGGACACCTCCCCGCTGACCCGCTACCACCGCTCGCGCCCCGGCCTCACCGAAAAGTGGGACCTGTACGTGCGTGGCTTCGAGACGGGCACCGCCTACTCCGAGCTGGCCGACCCGGTCGTCCAGCGCGAGCGCTTCGAGGCGCAGGCCCTCGCAGCCGCCAACGGCGACCCCGAGGCCATGGTCATGGACGAGGACTTCCTCATCGCGATGGAGCAGGGCTTCCCGCCGTGCGGCGGCATGGGCATGGGCATCGATCGCCTGCTCATGGTCCTCACCGGCCAGGGCATCCGCGAGACGATTCCGTTCCCGCTGGTCAAGCGCCTGGGCTGA
>CAUTGT010000282.1:0-2701 GCA_963537735.1 uncultured Actinomycetaceae bacterium
GGCTCGGCGATCAGCTTCGAGTGGGCCAGGACCTCGTCCGTCGCCATCGCGATGAGGAGCGGGTGCATGGGGCTGAAGCCCGTCGAGAAACGGCCGAGCGTGGCCGCCAGGTCGAAGCGGAAGCCATCCACGCCCATCTCGCGCACCCAGTAGCGCAACGAGTCCATCACCATCTGGATGGACTTCGGATGATCCATGTTGACGGTGTTACCCGTGCCGGTCACGTCGATCGTCTGGACCGGACGCGAGGAGGTGTGACGGTAGTACAAGTCGGAGTCGAGGCCGCGCCAGGACAGTGACGGACCGGCGTCGCCGCCCTCACACGTGTGGTTGTAGACGACGTCGAGAATGACCTCGATACCCGCCTGATGCAGGAGCGACACCATGCCGCGGAACTCGTCGACGACCGCCTGGGCGCCGCGCTCGCGCGAGGCCTCGGTGGCGTAGGAGGGTTCGGGGGCGAAGAAGGAGAGGGTCGAGTACCCCCAGTAGTTCGTCAGGCCACGTTCGGTGAGGAACGGCTCGTCGCACTTGGCGTGCACGGGCAGCAACTCGACGGCGGTGACTCCCAGATCCTTCAGGTAGGACACCGAGGCCGGGTGAGCCAGGCCCGCGTAGGTGCCGCGCAGCTCCGGCGGCACGCCGGGCATGTTCTTCGTGAAGCCCTTGACGTGGATCTCGTAGATGACGGTGGTCTCCCACGGGACGTGCGGCTGCGGTGCGATCGGGAAGGAAGGCTCCACGACGACCGAGCGCGGCATATATGGCGCGGAGTCAAGGGGGGAGCGGCGCAGCGGGTACTCCGAGGGGTAGAGGTCCTCATCCACACAGTGCGCGTAGACCGCAGGCTTCATGTCCACGACACCGTCCACGCCTCGACCGTAGGGGTCGAGGAGGAGCTTATGCGAGTTATAGAACTTACCCCCGTCCGGGTCCCAGGTGCCGTGCACGCGGAAACCGTAGCGGGTGCCCGCGCCGTATCCGGGGATGTGGCCGTGCCAGATGCCCGTCTTCGGGCCGAGCAGTGCGAAGCGGGTCTCAGCCCCGGCCTCGTCGAAGATGCACATGTCCACGCCGGAGGCGGCCCTGGCGACCACGGCGACATCGAGCCCGTCGCCCGACGGGAAAACCCCCAGACGGGTGGGAACGGGATTAGGTTCGGTGACGCGCACGGTGGGGACGCTGGACGAGCCGGAACGCTCGGACATATAGAGGTGCCTCTTTCTTAGAGTTTATTGGCTGCACCGTAGCCTGATAGATGCAGCCATCATCCATCATACGTGACCGTTAATTCAGCGGTCGGATTAGGGGCGGGCTGAGGGTATGAACAGCGGCACGCATTGGTGAGGCAACCCTCATATATATGGGCGTGCTGCGCAGAATGTGGCACGCTAGAAGGCATGAGAATTGTCGTGTGTGTGAAGCATGTCCCCGACATGCAGTCCGAACGCCGTTTTGAGGGCGGCCGCCTGGTGCGCGGTGAGGACGATGTGCTCAACGAACTGGACGAGAACGCCATCGAGGCTGCCGTTCAGCTCAAGGAATCCGAAGAGGATGCGGGTCGCGAGGCCGAGGTCGTCGCGCTGACGATGGGCCCCGAGGACGCCGAGGACTCCCTCATGCGCGCCCTGCAGATGGGTGCAGACCGCGCCTACATCGTCTCCGACGAGTTCCTTGAGGGTTCCGACGTCATCACGACCGCCTCCGTTTTGTCCGTCGCGATTGCGAAGATTGCGCAGGAGTGCGGCCCCGTCGATCTCGTGATCACCGGCATGGCCTCGCTGGACGCGATGACCTCCATGCTGCCCGCAGCCCTTGCCGCTAAGGCCCACATGCCGCTGCTGGGCCTGGCCCGCTCCCTGAGCGTCGAAGGTGGCGCCGTGACCATCGAGCGCGCCGTCGACGGCTACACCGAGACGGTGCGCGCCGCGCTGCCCGCCGTCGTCTCCGTGACCGACCAGATTAACGAGCCGCGTTACCCGGCCTTCGCCGCCATGAAGGCAGCCCGCAAGAAGCCGCTGGACCAGTGGGGCATCGACGACCTCGTCGAGGTTCCCGGTGGCGAGGCGCTTGTTATGCGCCGCGCGCTCACCGCCGTCACCCACGGCGAGGAGAAGACCCGCGACGGTTCCGGCACTATCATTCAGGACGCTGGCGAGGGCGGGCGCGCTCTGGCCGACTACATCCTTTCGGTGGTGAAGTGACATGACGCAACAGATGAGTTCCCCGATTCTCGTTCTGGCCGACCAGGCGGGCGATCACCTGACACCCCTGGCTCGCCAGGCCGTGACGCTGGCCGCGTCCCTGACCTCCGCCGACGTTGTCGCGCTGTCCCTGGCCGCCACCCCCGACGTGGCTGCGCTGTCCGAGCTGGGCGCGACCCAGCTGCTGCACGCCGACTTAGGTGACGCGGCGCGTTCCTCGGTGGTTGCCTCCGACGCGCTTGTTTCCGCCCTGGCGACCGGCAGTTTTGGCCTGGTGCTCCTGTGCTCGGACTACCGCGGCCGCGAGATCGCCGGCCGCGTCGGCGCCCTCACCGAGGCCGGCGTGGTCTCCGGCGCGTCCTCCGTCGGCTTCGACGGCGGCGTGCTCCAGATTGGCAAGACCGCCCTGGGCGGCTCCTGGTCGATGCGCATCGTGCTCGAGGGACAGACCCCGATCGTCGGTATCGCCTCCGGCGTCATCGACGAGGCCCCGGTGG
>CAUTGT010000283.1:0-2689 GCA_963537735.1 uncultured Actinomycetaceae bacterium
CGATGTCCTCGCCGAGGGACACGGCCGTCAGCCGGTCCGCCATGATGAACACGATTGCCACGACGACGGTGACGATCCACAGGACCTCGTACTGGCCCTCGTAGACGGAGGTGAATGACCCCTGGAACCAGACGGACACGCTCTGCAGGGTGTTTGTCTCGAGCGCCAGGAACGTAGAGATCGCGGAGACGACGGCGCCGAGCATCATGCCCATGATCGGCACGAGCAGCGAGGACCGCAGGGAGACGCGGCGCAGCAGCGCGAAAAAGACCATCGTGCCCACGAACGCGAAGACTATCGCGCAGGTCATGCGAACCAGAATCGGTGCGCCCGGCCATACGATCATGATGACGAGCAGGCCTAGCCCCGCCCACTCGGTTGTGCCCGTCGTCGAGGGCTCGGCGAATCGGTTCTGGGTGACCAGCTGCATGACGAGGCCGCTCATCGACATCGCGGCCCCCGACAGGACGAGCGCGATCGTGCGCGGGACACGCACGGCGAGGAAAATCCTCCAGCCATCGTCCTGGGAGAGGATCGAGTACTCGCCGGTCGACAGGGATAGGACGAGGAGCGCAGCCACGGCGAGCGTGGCCAGGGCGAGCGCCAGGGGTTGACGCGTCGACGAGGCCGGGGTGGCCTCGCGCTTAAGCGCCGCGTCCGCGGGTGGTGCGGTGGTGGGGGAGTGCGTCATAAGAAAACGGGGTACGGGTGCCGCCCCGAGGGGCGGCACCCGCTTGTGTGTCAGAGGGTTACTTCTTCGCGGCTTCGAAGGCGTCCGCGATGGAGTTGAAGATCTCCGTGTAGGTGATGATGGACTCGTTGGTGTACGTGTCATTGGGCGCGTACACGACGTGCTTGTTTTGCAGGGCGGCGACGTTCTGCAGGGCAGCGTTGCCGGAGATCACGGTCTCGGCCGGGGTGTTGGAACCGTCCTTGGTGATGGCGGCGTCGCGGTCGAGGACGAAGATCCACGCCGGGTTGGCCTCGGCGATGGCCTCGACGGAGATGTCGTCACCGGTGTGCGAGTCGGTTGAACCCTCGACCTCGAGGGCGGGCTTCAGGCCGAGCAGGTCGAAGACCGGGCCCCACGTGCGGCCCTTGCCGGGTGCCACGTAGCCGATGTTGCCACCGGAGACGTCGACCGCCATGACGGTCGAGGAGCCGTCGTAGGCCTTCTTCGCGCGCTCGATCGAGGCGTTGAAGTCGTCGACGAGCTTCTTGGCCTCGTCCTGCTTGCCGAAGATCTCACCGAGCTCGGTGACCTCGCGGATGAGCTCCTCATTGAAGGGCTTGCCCTCGCGCGGCTCCAGGTTGATGAGCGGGACGTCGGGCGCCAGCTCCTTGATCTGAGCGTCGTACTTGGAGAAGCGCTGACCGGAGATGATGAGGTCGGGCTCGGCGGCGACCAGGGCCTCCAGGTTGGGGTCGCGGTGCATGCCCACGTCGGCGACGTTCTCACCGTTGAACGCGGTGATGGTCGTGGGGATCAGCTTCTTGGGGGCGGCGACGAGCTGCACGTCCCACTGCGCCAGCACCTCGAAGGTGCGGTTGTCGAGGGAGGCCGCGCGGGTCACGGGCAGCTTGATCTCCACCGTGCCGTCGTTTGCTTCGACCGTCACGGACGAGGCCTGGGTGGCCTGCATGGTCTCGCTCGGAGAAGCGGAAGGCTGGGGGGACGAGGTGGTGGCGCCGGAAGAGCATGCGGCCAGGCCGAGAGCGGCAACGGCGGCGATGGCGGCCAGGGAGGTGGTCGTACGAGACATCATTTCTCCGTCGAGATTTTCTGCGTTGGGAGTGAAATAGGAAAAGCTAGGCTTACCTAACTGTCAAAAGCAACCTTACAGAAAATTAGGGTCTCGTGCGTGTGAATACGAGCATAGTTTCGAGGTGGAGCGGGCAGCATATGACCTGATGAAGCCCGGAAACAATCGTGCGAGTAAGCCGAGGGGCGGTGCTCGCGTGAGCACCGCCCCTCAGGAAACAGCTCGGCTTATCGAGTGAGTGTCAGGTCAGTCGACCAGGCCCTTCACGGCCTCGTCGAGCTCCGCGACCCAATCCGCGCCCGAGACGTCCGAGGGCATACGCCAATCCCCGCGCGGGGACAGGGAGCCGCCGGCCATGACCTTCGGGCCGTTGGGCAGCGCGCTGCGCTTGAACTGCTGGCTGAAGAAACGCCACAGGAACAGGCGCTCCCACTTGACGATCTCCTCGAGCGAGTATGCGACCTTGTCCTCCTCGGGGAAGCCGACCGGCCAGGAGCCGACCGAGGCATCCGACCAGGCTTTCTCTGCCAGGAACGCGATCTTCGAGGGGCGCGCGCCGCGACGCAGCACGTGGAAGAGCGTGAAGTCCTGCAGGTTGTAGGGGCCGATCTTGTCCTGCGTGGACTGCATCTTTTCGCCCGGCTTGGCGGGAATTAGCTCGGGGGAGATCTCGGTGTCGAGGATCGACAGGAGCACCTCGCCGACGTGGTCGTCAAACTGCTTGGAGGCCACGACCCAGCGGATCAGGTGCTGCATGAGGGTCTTCGGCACGCCCGTGTTGACCGCGTAGTGGCTCATCTGGTCGCCCACACCGTAGGTGCACCAGCCCAGTGCCAGCTCGGACAGGTCGCCCGTGCCCAGGACGATGCCCCCCAGGTGGTTGGCCAGGCGGAACAGGTAGTCGGTGCGCAGGCCCGCCTGGACGT
>CAUTGT010000284.1:0-2681 GCA_963537735.1 uncultured Actinomycetaceae bacterium
GGGCCGGGCTGCTTGGTGCGCCCGTGGGCGGCGGCCCGCCCGCTCGCCGTCCGCGTTGCGTGTTGTTGCTTGTGGCTCCGCTGGTGTTCCGGGCGCCGGAGGGCCCGGCCGCCCGCGAGGCTAGGCGACCTCACTGCGTTCGGCGCCGCGCCTCGAAGCCCGCCCGTGCCCTCCGGACCCTCCGGCGCCCTCCACACCGGCGGCGCCTGGTCGCTGATGTGTGGCTCGGTGCGTCGGCTCGTTGTCCGGCCAGGCCCCGCCATAGCCCGCGGGCATTGGAAATCTCTCCTGTGAAACCCCTGTCGCCTTTGCTCGCTCGTATGTGCGTGGGGTTGAAACCGGCATCACCTTTGCTCGCGCAGGCCGAGCCCCAACTGAAACCGCCATCGCCTTTGCGGGCGAGAAATGGGTGTTTTTCGTGCATTTTTCGGTTGCAGTGGTGCCGGTGGTTTCATGCTGGCCTGCATCAGTGGCTGCAGAGGTGTTATTGGTTTCAAAGTTGGCACGTAGCCGTGTCCTGTGCGCGAAATAGTTCGCCCTGCTCGGTCTGATGGTGGGTGTGAGCGCGAAAAAGTTCGCCCAGCGCACGAAAAATGGCCCAAAATCGGCGGTTTGTGGCGTGCTGGGCGAGTTTTTTCGCGAAAACACCGCTGGAGGGGTCGCGCCGGGCGAAGTTTTTCGCGGGTGAGCCCGTGAAGGCCCCGTGCCGGGCGAACTTTGTCGTGCGCCGGGGCGGCTGGCATGCCCTGCAACTACACGTGGGCTCGGCCAGGCGTCGCTAATCACCGACTGCAGCTGGGTCGACGCTGGTCGTGCGCTAGCGCCCCAAACGAAGCGCCCGCCCACGCGTCATGCGGGGGCGGGCGGCAACACGCAAAATGCTCGGAAGGCAAGCAATACAAACGACGCTAAGGCCGCAAGTGTTGCAAGCGCAGCGCGCTCACTTCTTCTCGAGCGTCACGCGGTACACGTTGGTCTCGCGCAGCTGGAAGCCGGCGCGCTGGTACAGGCGGTTCGCGGCCTCGCGCGAGGGGCGTGAAGTGAGGTCGACGGTGCGCGCGCCGATCTTCTGGGCGTGCTCGATTGCGGCGACCACGAGGGCCTGGCCGGCACCCTGCCCGCGGGCGGCCTCGTCGACGACGACGTCCTCAATCCACGCGCGCACGCCGGTGGGGATCTCGAAGGTGGCCAGCGACAGCATGCCGAGGATCGGGTGGTTGCCGTCGGCGTCAGCTGCGTCGGGGCGGAACACGAAGAGGTGCACGCCTGACTGGGAGAGGAAGCGCTGCACGTCGGCCTCGCTCATGGGGGCGGCGGAGCGGGACAGCTGCGGGATCAGGCGGCCCATGGCCTCGTGGATCTCGGGCGTGGCTGCGGTGATAAGTTCGACGGTCATGTTTCTCCTAACGTTAGGTCCAATTGTAACCGGCCGAGGCCCGGGACGGACGCGCGATCCGAGGGTCCTACGCGCGCTCGAGGAGAAGGGCGACTTCGGCGTGGGTCGTGTGCGGGAACATGTCGAAGAGGCGGCCCTCGATGGGGCGCAGCGTGGGCATGGCCGCCAGGTCAGTGGCCAGCGAGGCGGGGTTGCACGAGGAGTAGATGACGCGGGGCGCGTCGCACTCGTTCAGGTAGGCGGCCAGGTCGGCTCCGATGCCTCGGCGCGGAGGGTTCACGACGATGACGTCGGGCACGTCCTCGGGCGACTGGGCACGAGCCCACGCGGTCGCGTCGTCCGCGATAAAGGATGCAGCCGACCGCGACAGGCCCGCGTGGCGGGCGGCGCTGATGGCCGAGGAGATCGCCCCGGATGACACCTCGACGCCGGTGACGCGCGGGAATCCGGCGCGCGCGGCGGCGAGGGCGAAGCCGCCGACGCCGCAGTACAGGTCCCATAGGCTCTCGGGCAGCCGCCCGTCGGCGAAGGGGCGAGACGCCCACGCGGAGGCCTGCTCGTACAGTGCGGAGGCGACGGATGCGTTCGTCTGCGCGAAGGAACGAGGGCCCAGCTCGAGGCCTTCCACGGACAGCGGGAGGGTGCGTGCCTGCGTCAGGATGATTTCGTCGGGGCCCTCGACGATGGCCTCGTGCGTGGGGTGAATGTTCGCCGTGACGACGTGCGCGCTGGGCACGAGGTCGCGCAGCAGCGGCAGCGCCGAACGGATATCGGAGACGCGGTCGCGCGTGCGCAGGACGAAGCGGATCATGAGCCGCTGGCGCTCGCCCACAGTGATGAGGATGTTCTTGAGCTCCCCGCGCTTGGTGGGAACGTCGTAGGGCCTCAGGTCCAGGGAGCGGATGAAGCGCTTCAGGCCGGGGGTTGCGCGGTTGATCGCGGGGTGCTGGATGGGGCAGCCGGGCAGGTCGACGCCGCGGCGGTCGGGGCCCAGGATACCCAGGGTGGGGCGCCGTCGGGTTCCGCCGACGACGAGCTTCGCGCTCGTGCGAAATCCCTTCTCCGGGGACGAGGCCGGGGCCAGCCAGGCGATGTCCCCGGCTCCTGGGACGGGGGAGAGGGTGGCTGCGACGGCCTCCACCTTGCCGGCGAGCTGACGCTCGTAGGGCTGGGGGAGGAGGGTGCAGGACCGGCAGGTTCCGGCGTCAAAGTGGTCGCAGCGCATCCCTCAAGTGTAAGTGGGGGCGGGGCGTACCGTCAGGTACGCCCCGCCCCCTCTGTGGTG
>CAUTGT010000285.1:0-2680 GCA_963537735.1 uncultured Actinomycetaceae bacterium
CCCGCGTAGTAGTCGCCGCCGCGCCACGCCGGATCCAGCTGGATCGCGCGGATCTGCGTGTGGGTCCACGCCGCCTGGTCGGCGGTCGTCTGCGCGCCCGAGGCCACGACCACGAGTCGGCGCACGCGCTCCGGGTAACTGACCGCCCACTCGATCGCCCGCTGGCCGCCCAGCGATGCGCCCACGACGATGCTCCACTCGTCGATGCCGAGCAGGTCGGCCAGGCGGGACTCGGCGTAGACCTGGTCGCGCGTGGAAATGACGGGGAAGCGCGAGCCCCACGGCGCGCCGTCGGGAGCGAGGGACGCCGGGCCCGTGGAGCCCTGGCAGCCGCCCAGCACGTTCGCGGCTACCACGTAGTAGCGGTCGGTGTCGATGATGCGCCCCGGGCCCACGATCTGGTCCCACCAGCCGGGGGTCGGCTGGCCGGGTGCCGTCTCGCCGTACACGTGGGCGTCGCCGGTCAGCGCGTGCAGGATGAGGACCGCGTTGGAGCCGGCCTCGTCCAGCTCTCCCCACGTCTCGTAGGCGAGCGTCACGCTGGGCAGGATCTCGCCGTTCTCCAGGCGCTGGGCGCCCAGGTTCGCGAACTTGCGGAAGGCGACCGGGTCGCCCTCGCGCCACGCGCCGGAGATGGGGGCGGGGGGCAGGTTGTGACGGCTCATGATGTCCTTCTTTCGCTGGAACGTGACGTCAGCGTGGGGCTGGGGGAGGAGTGGAGGGGCAGCGGCGGCCTCGGAGCCTCAGGAGTGTGTGTATCCCCGAGGCCGCCGATGGGTCTGTTAGGCCGTGGCCGCGCGGGCCGCGGCGAAGCCGAGCTCCAGGTCGGCGAGGATGTCCTTGATGTTCTCCAGGCCGATCGATAGGCGCACGGTGCCGGGCGCGACGCCGGCCTTGACCAGCTCCTCCTCGGTCAGCTGCGAGTGCGTCGTCGAGGCCGGGTGGATGACGAGGGACTTCGCGTCGCCGATGTTGGCGACCACGGGCAGGAGCTGCACGCCGTCCGCGAAGGCCCGGCCGGCCTCGTACCCGCCCTTGATGACGAAGGAGAGCAGGCCGCCCGTGCCCAGCGGCGCGTACTTCTTGCCCAGCTCGTAGTAGGGGGAGGACTCCAGGCCCGCGTAGTTGACGGACTCGACGTCCGGGTGCGCCTCGAGGAAGCGGGCGACTGCCAGCGCGTTGGAGACGTGGCGCTCGATGCGCAGGGA
The DNA here is from genome assembly GCA_963537735.1 of uncultured Actinomycetaceae bacterium. Classification (GTDB taxonomy): domain Bacteria; phylum Actinomycetota; class Actinomycetes; order Actinomycetales; family Actinomycetaceae; genus Pauljensenia. The sequence continues at coordinate 1,209 of CAUTGT010000285.1, forward strand.
CAGGGTCTCGATGCCCTGGGAGATGAGGAACGCGTTGAAGGGGGAGGTGACGGCGCCCAGGTCGCGGTTGATGAGCGTCTGGATGCGCAGCAGGAACGCCAGGTTCGCGCCCAGCGCGCTGCCCACGCCCATGTCACGGGCGTAGACGAGGCCGTGGTAGGACTCGTCCGGCGTGTTGTAGAGGGGGAAGCGCTCGGGCTGGGAGGCGAAGTCGAAGTTGCCCGAGTCAACGATCGCGCCCGCGATCGAAGTTCCGTGACCGCCCAGGTACTTGGTGGCCGAGTGGACGACGATGTCGGCGCCCCACTCGATCGGGCGGACCAGGTAGGGGGTGGCGACCGTGTTGTCGACGATGAGGGGCACGCCGACCTCGTGGGCGACCGTTGCGATCGGCTCGATGTCGAGGATGTCGCCCTGCGGGTTGGGGATGGTCTCGCCGTAGAAGGCGACCGTCTTGTCGTCGGCGAGCGCGCGCCAGGCCTCGGGGTCAAGGGGGTCCGCGACGAAGCGCGTCTCGATGCCCAGGCGGCCCAGTGTGTTCTTCAGCAGGGTGACGCTGCCGCCGTACAGGGCGGGGGAGGCGACCACGTTGTTGCCGGCGACGGCCAGGGCGAGGATCGACAGGGCGGTCGCGGACTGGCCGGAGGAGACGAGGAGGCCGCCGACGCCACCCTCGAGGGCCGCGATGCGCGCGGCGACACCGTCGGTCGTCGGGTTGGTCAGGCGCGTGTAGATGGGGCCCAGCTCCTGCAGAGCGAAGCGGCTCGCGGCCTGTGCAGTGTCCTCAAAGGCGTAGGAGGAGGTCTGGTAGATGGGCAGTGCGGTCGCGCCCGTGGCGGGGTCGAGGTTGTATCCGGCGTGGATCTGCTTGGTTTCGAAGGACCAGTCGTTGGCGGTCATTGTGCGGCTCCTTAGGTGAGGGGTGGTTCGTCTCTGATTCCCCTCCGGCGGGCCGCAGATGCGGTGAAGTGAACATGCGTCGAGGCGCGTCCCGCTGTCGGGGGACTGCGCGGCAGTCGCTTGTGCTGACGCGCAGTCAGCGGCACATTCGACGGTTCATGCCTTCAATTGTTTGTCATTGACGAGGCCTGGGCGTGATGGTCCCGGATGGTGGACTTTTGTGACAGGCGGGGACGTGGTGGCGGGTGTGTGAGGAGGCTCGCAGTGGTGGTTGAAAATGTTATGAAAGCGCAGGTGTTTGCGCGGTAATCATGGTGTCGGTGTTATGAATGTTGCGATTGTTGCATGTGTGAAAGTTGAGTTTTATGGTGTGTTTGTTGCCAAGCGTGACGAAAGTGGATAGGCTCTTCTCCAGTACGCGCGCTTCGGCGCACCTAATTGGACGAGATGAGACAACGATGAGACGACGCGGAACCATTCGCACGGGCCTGACGGCTATCGCCGCCTGCGCCCTCCTCGTGCTGCCCCAGATGGCGCAAGCCGCCCCCTCTGAGGAAGAGATCGCTGCCGCC
>CAUTGT010000286.1:0-2676 GCA_963537735.1 uncultured Actinomycetaceae bacterium
GGCCCTGCCGCCCGCGAGGCTAGGCGTCCTCACTTCGTTCGGCGCCGCGCCTCGAGGCTCGCCCGCGCCCTCCACACCGGCGGCGCCTGGTCGCTGATGTGTGGCTCGGTGCGTCGTTTCGGCTCCCGGCCAGGCTCCGCCGCCGCCCACCGGCACCGCGGCCAGGCCCCGAGGCGGCCTCCAATCGGGCGGGGCTTGTGGCTGTGAGTGGCCCGGCCTGGCCCGGCCGCCCGCGAGGCTAGGTGTCCTCACTTCGTTCGGCGCCGCGCCTCGAAGCCCGGCCAGGCCCCGCAGGCCTCGCGGCGGCCTCCAATCGGTCGGGGTGTCTGTGTGCTGCCCGGCCAGGCTCCGCCGCCGCCCACCGGCCCCGCAGCCAGGCCCTGCCGCCGCTCTTCACACCGGCGGGGCTTGGGGCTATTGCTTGGCAGTTTCGCATGCAATTCCCTGACGCCTGCATTCCGCGGCTCTATGAAATGCCCGGAATTTCAACGATTGCATGCTGAGACGTGAAGTGTCTGCGGTGGAATTGCATGCGAATGTGCGTTGATCAGGACTTGCCATGGCACGCGTACATCGGAAATCTCTCGCGTGAAACCGGCGTCGCCTTTACTCGGGCAGGGCGAGCCTCAGATGAAACCGACATCGCCTTTGCGGGTGAGAAATGGGCGTTTTGGGTGCGTTTTTCGGTTGTAGAGGTGATGGTGGTTTCAATGGTCGCTGTTCTGGGGCGAGCATTGGTGATGGCGGTTTCACAGCTGCCACGTGGCTGTGTCCTGTGCGCGAAAAAGTTCGCCCTGCGCGGCCCGATGGTGTTCGTGAGCGCGAAAAAGTTCTCCCAGCGGGCTGAAAACACCCCAATTTCGGCGTTTTTGGGCTTGCTGGGCGAACTTTTTCGCGGATAAGCCGACGGAACCCCCGTGCTGGGCGAACTTTTTCGCGGATGGGCCGCTAGAGGGGCTGTGCTGGGCGAACTTTTTCTCGGGTTAAGTGGGGGAGAGGGGTGTTCGGCGAATTTTGTCGCGCATGCCAGCACGGTAGCCACGTATCACAGGTGATGTGGCGCCCTACATGCAGGAAATGGTGGGGGTTTTGCACTACATGAAGCCCTCTGGCTGCGTGTCGCCGGCGCGTCGGAGCCTCATGTCGTGCAATTCCCCCGAGTGGTGGCTGGGGTGGTGTGCGTACTTGCAGAGGTCCTGGCGGCTGGACCCTTCGACTGGCAGTGTTAACCCGTCGATGCGCAGCTAAACCCTCTTGGCGGCATGGTGGGCAGCCTGCCCAGGTCACCACCTAGCGGGTTAACGTGCGCATCAAAGGGTGCAGATGACCACCTGCGGGGCCGGTTCTTTCGTTGGTGCCAATCCGTGTGGGGCGAGCCTGCAGGACCGTCCGAAGAAGCCGACGCAGCAAGGCACCCGATCGGGACGGTGGACGATGATCGGGGGCAAGTACAGGCCCCTCCGCGCGCCACGCATACGGGTTGTGGCTGAGCGGCCCCGGCCAGGTTGACGCGACGACGATGGCCGGTGCGGGCAGGGGGAGGAGCGGGCTCACCCACGAACCGGCCGTCACGTAGATGTGCATAAGTCCGTCGATGCTCTCGAAAAAACCACTGTCAATAACCGACGCGGGAAATCCCACGGGATCAAACGCGTAGACGTGCTCGAGCGCCGGGGGAGTGGCCGCCGCCGCAGCGTACAGCGCGAGATTCGCGCCCTTCGAATGACCGACCACGGTGATTGGCCCATCGGCCCGCGCCGCAGCGTACGCCAGGTAGTTTGCGGCCCACCGCTGCGAATCCGTCGGAAAATCAAGACCGAAGCGGGCATCCTCCGCCCACCCGACCGCGCTCGCGTCCGTCCCGCGGAAAACCACGTAGGTCGCCCCGGCCTCGTCGATAAAGGTGACGGCACCGAACTGAGCGAGCGGCCGCGACATCAGCCGGGTGACCGCGTCGCGCACGCGCAGGCCCCCGAAACGCGCGCTCGCGCCGGCGGCCTCGAGGAGGGGACGGTCGGCGTGGGACGCTAATGAATAGCGATACAGAGACGGGATTGACGAGGCCTGGGCGACCTCTCGGATCAGGCACCCGCGTGGGGAACGAGGCCCGGGTAGCGCGTGAAAATCCACGTAGACCAGGCACGAGAGAGCGAGGGCGTCGGCGGGGGAGAGGTCCGCTCGTAGTGTTGTGCGCGAGTCTCGGACGTGCTCGACGACGGTGGTCACGAAGCCTCCTCCTCTCCTTCGAGGGCCGGATGATCGCGGTCGTGTTGGACGTCACCAACGCTCGATTTTGCTGGATGGCCCTGTGCTGTGTACTATATGCGAGTGCCCGAAAGGGTGCCGGTTGGGCCTATAGCTCAGTAGGTTAGAGCGCAGTCCTGATAAGACTGAGGTCGGTGGTTCGAGCCCACCTAGGCCCACCATCCGCAGGCGAGCGAAAGCGGAGGATCATCATGAAGAAATGGGTCACCTGTTGCGTGGCTGTCGGATCCGTCGTGGCCGTCGGCATCGCCGTCCGACAAATTCTCGTTGATCTTTCCGATAACGCTGACCTGTGGACGTCCGTCACGGACGCCGTGGAGGACTGAGTTTCTCCAACGGGGCTATGGCGCAATTGGTAGCGCACCTGCTTTGCAAGCAGGGGGTTACGGGTTCGAGTCCCGTTAGCTCCAC
>CAUTGT010000287.1:0-2663 GCA_963537735.1 uncultured Actinomycetaceae bacterium
AGTGGTGCGGGCAATGCCCAAGTGGCGCAGACGCGGGCGCGCACCCGGACCCAGGTGCCCTTGGGCCAGGCGCAGCCGTGCCGCCGCACCATAGCCGCGCCCTCCAGTGCCCAGCGGACGACACTGGGGCAGGAAACCAAGCATTGGGGCAGGTTAGCCCTCATTGGGGCAGGTTACTAACCTGCCCGAATGACCTGTTTCCTACCCCAATGCGGAACAACGCTTGCAAAACAGCCCGCCGGGTCGGGTCACCTCGCCGACCGGCCACCTGGTCGGGTCGTCGGGAGCCGAGGCCGCGGCATGGCGGGCGCGAGGCCTGGCGCGGGCACCCCCGCCGGAAGTGGGCCTTGCCGGGGGCACAATACCCGAAAGATCCCACCGCACCCGCACACGCGATACGCCCTAGGGGCGCACGTAGTCGACCAGCGCAGGTGTGGAGCGCTCGATAACGGCCAGGGTGTCCACGAAGTCCCCGTAGTCCCCGTACCAGGGGTCGGGCAGGTCCTTGTCCCGGCCGGGCCCCTCGGGCAGGTGCGCGCACTGGGGGTCGAAGTCGCGGAACATGCGGATCTCCGGCGCCCTCCACACCGGCGGAGCCTGCGGTGCTGTGTTGTAGATGCGCCCGGCCAGGCCCCGCCGCCGCCCACGGGCGCCGTAGCCTGGCCCCTCCGGTCCCTCCGGTGCCCTCCACACCGGCGGCGCCTGGTCGCTGATGTGTGGCTCGGCGCGTCGGCTTGTTGTCCGGCCAGGCCTTGCCACCGCCCGCTGGCATCGCAGCCAGGCCTTACCACCGCCCGCTGGCACCGCGGCCGGCGAGTCACGTGAAACCGTCATCACCTTTGCTGGCGTGTGCTCCGTCTCCGGTGAAACCGACGACACCATTGCAAGCCAGATACACCTGTTTTCGGCGCAATTTTGGCGAGCAAAGGCGTCATGGGTTTCATGGAGGCGTACTGAGGCTCCCGCAATGGTGCTGACGGTTTCATCTTGCGGCGCGGTAAGCAGCATGGGCGCGACAAAGTTCGCCCAGCGCCGACTGTGGTTGGCGATAGCGCGAAAATATTCGCCCAGCGCGGGCAAAATGGCCCAAATTAGACGTTTTATGGCGTGCTGGGCGAGTTTTTTCGCGGAAATGGCGCGCATGGCCTCGCGTTGGGCGAGTATTTTCGCGGGTGTGGGTGGTTGGGGTGTCTGTTGTGCGAATTTTGGCGCTCTCCGGCACCTTAATCAGGTCCCGAAGTCCCCATCGGCACTGAGGCCAGGCCGTTCCGTGCGTGCCTGCCCTCCAGACCGGCGAAACCTGCCGCGTACACGGATAGGTTATTCCGATATGGATAGGTTATGAGGATGCGGATAGCTTATTAACCTATCCGCATGCCGATAACCTATCCGCATCATGACAACCTATCCACATAGGCCCAGGTGTGGTCCTCGCGGGCTCGCCGCGCCGTCGGTCGTGGGGGTTTTGCACTACACGAAACTGTGCGGCGGCCTGTCATCGGCGTGTCGGCCCCTCATGTAGTGCAATTCCCCCCGATCAGCCGGGTGCACGCCATGCCTCACGTGGGGGTGCCCAAGACGCAGACCACCTCGCTGAAAAGTGCTGGAAATGCGCGGATATTCGCGAAGTGTTCTGCACTTTGGGTACAGCGGCATCGGGCACGTTATGTTCTTCGCATGTGAACCCGCTATTCCGTGCGCTAACCTGCGCTGTCGGCGGGTCAACCTGCAACGATGCTGCGCGTCGGAGGAGTTACCGATGCCCCGCACTACCCTTGATATCGTTGACCCGTCGCACAGAGGCGTCGACGGCGGGGAGCGCTGGAGCTTCTCCGCAGATAGGAGGGCACACCGATGGATACCATCAGGAAAGCGGACAGCCGCCGCGGGCGGATCGCCTACGAGGTTGCGGGCCTTGCGTGGCTCGCCGAGGCCTCGGACCCCGGCGCGGCCGTCGTGCCCGTTCTCGATCATGGTGCGACGTGGCTTGAGGAGCCCCGCCTGGTGTCCGTCTCGCCGACCCCTCGGGCGGCGGAGGAGTTCGGCCGCGCCCTCGCCCATACGCACGCCGCCGGAGCCAGCCACTTGGGTGCGCCGCCGCCCGGATTCGAGGGCGATGGCTGGATGGGGGAGGCCCACCTCTCGCTGCCCGGTCAACCAAGCCCGGCCCCGGCCTCGTCCCAAGGCGAATCCTGGGGTGCCTTCTACGCGCGTGAGCGGATCGCCCCCTACCTCGACGACCGCACCTTCACGGCCGCGGAACGAACGCTCATCGAAAAACTCTGCGAGCGTCTCGAAGCGGGCGCGCTCGACCACGGCCAGCCGCGCCTCGTCGAAGACGCGAAAAGCCGCCAGAGCAATATCGGCGCCGCCCGCACCCACGGCGACCTGTGGAGCGGCAACGTCATGTGGACGCCCGAGGGGGCTGTCCTCATCGACCCCGCCGCGCAGGGAGGCCACGCCGAGGAGGACCTCGCGGCCCTCGCGGTCTTCGGCTGCCCGCACTACGAACGCATCCTCGCCGCCTATCACGAGGCCTCGCCCCTGGAGGACGGCTGGCGCGAGCGCGCCTGCCTCCACCAGATGCACATCATCATGATCCACTGTGCCGTCTTCGGGCGCTCCTACGTGCCCGAGGCCATGGCGATCGCCCGCAGGTACGC
>CAUTGT010000288.1:0-2660 GCA_963537735.1 uncultured Actinomycetaceae bacterium
CCGATCTGGCTGATTCACAAGGCCTACGGCCTGCCCAACGGCTGAGACACCAGCGACGTATCCCCGGGCGCGCACGACGGTGCGTTCCCGGGGATATTACTGTTGAGCCATGAACACTTCTCGTCGCGTCGTTGTTACTGGAGCCTCCACCGGAATCGGGGAGGCCACCGCCCGCCTGTTGGCGCAGCGGGGGTGGAGGGTCGTCGCCGTGGCCAGGCGCCGCGAGCGCCTCGAAGCCCTCGCCGAGCAGATTGGCTGCGAGTACTGGGCGGCCGACCTCACCGACGAGGCCCAGGTGAAGGAGATGGCCGCGCACGTCCTGGAGGGTGGCCCCGTGGATGCGGTCGTCAATAACGCCGGCGGAGCGATCGGCGTGGACCGTGTGGCGGAGGGGGATCCCGCCCGGTGGAGCGCGATGTTCGAACGCAACGTGCTGACCGCCCTGCACTGCTCGCGCGCGTTCTTGCCGGGGATGCGCGAGCGCGGGGGAGATCTCGTCTTCCTCACTTCGACCGCCGCCCACGACACCTACCCGGGAGGCGGCGGCTACGTGGCCGCCAAGCACGCCGAGCGCATTATCGCGAACACGTTGCGCCAGGAGCTGGTGGGCGAGCCCGTGCGCGTCATTGAGATTGCGCCCGGTATGGTGCGCACCGAGGAGTTTTCGCTCAACCGGCTCGGCTCCCAGGAGGCCGCGGACCGCGTGTACGAGGGCGTCGCTGCTCCGCTCGTCGCCGAGGACGTCGCAGAGGCGATCGTGTGGACGCTAGAGCGCCCCTCCCACGTCAACATCGATTCGATGATCGTGCGCCCCGTGGCTCAGGCGACGAACACCCTCGTTGCTAGGAATACTGTCGGAGAGTAACACCGCCGCGCCGGTCGTATGTATGGAACGAGGCCGGGGCCGCACGCGCGATGGGGTGCGCGTCGCGGTCCCGGCCTCGGGTCTGTGTCACTCGCTCCAGGCAAGGATGACGTGTTTGCCACCGGCGATGCCCGTGGCCTTTGTCAGCTGTGTGGCCTCGCCTCCGCCAACGGGCGCGGAGTAGAGCTGGAAGCTAATGTCATCTTCGAGCTTCTTGAAGGGGGCGAGGAGCGCCATGCGCGTGCCGTCGGGGCTCAGTCGCAGGGTCTTGACGATCTCGTGGGTGCCGTCGAGGTTCGGCAGGCTCACCTTCGTCCACTGCTCGGTGCGCAGGGACTTGTCGGACTCCGTCGTCTGCGAGAGCGGAGTTCCCTTCTTGGAGTACACGGCGTCCTTGTCCACGGTCAGGCACGTCCCATCCGGGGTGACGGCGAGCGCCCCGTAGCATCCAACGCCATCTTTGTTGGCCGCCCACGCGTAGTAGCCGATCGCGATGGGAGTGGAATCGGGCAGAATCTGGAAGTCCTGCGTGTTTGAAACCGTGAAGGTGGTGGGAACGGCCTCGGGCGTCGACGTTTCGGAGGCGAAGCGGTAGAGGGTCCCGACGAAGTCTCCGTCGTCGGGCTTGTCTTCGTGTGCGACGTAGATGGAACCGTCGGGCCCGAACTTGGCGTACGCGTTGGAGTACGAGCGTGACCCTTGCGGCACGGGGATCAGATCGTTGAGCAGGGTGAAGGAGCCGTCGGAGGATGCGACCGCAACGCGCTCGTTGCCCCCAGAAGTGTCGATCGCAAGGATACGCTCGAAATCGGGGGAATAACAGTGCTCGCGCACGCAAGCCCCACCCGTATATGTCGTGTACTCGCTCGGGACGGTGAACGTGCGCGTCGCCGTCACCTCGCCCGTAGCGGGGTCATACGCCGTGATCGTGTCGGTCGTATTGTCGGAATTGTATTCCGTGGCCGCGATGACGATCCCTCGCAGGGGCGCGGTCGACGGGTCCGCAGCAGCCGCGGACGAGGCCTCGGCGCTCGCGGTGGGAGCAGAGGGGGTCGAGGCTGACCCGCAGGCGGTGAGAGCAAGTGCGGTCGCCGTGGCAAACAGGATCGTGGGGAGCGGTTTGATGGACATGTGGCACCTCTTGAGCGTGATCGGCGGGTGTCGAACGTTGCAGGATAGTTGTGAGCTGACAAATAAATCAAGCTCCACAAAGTGATGTGCAACACTTGTTAGTTCATAGCGTTTTCACAGTTTTGCCATAACGTTCGCTTAAGTGTCGTCCCTACTCTGCGAAGCAATGATCCACAAATCAGCAGAAAGGAGCGTCCCCCATGGCGGACGATAACAAGAACCTGTCGGGTGATACCGAACGCACCTCGATCCTGCCCCAGTCAGAGCCTCAGGTTGCGGAGCAGACCGAGGTGCTGCCCACCCGTGCATCTCAGGCGGAAACGGCGCAGATGCCTCCCGTTGCACAGCAGGAGGGAGCTGGCGCATTCGCCGGCACGCCCCTGGAGTCTGTCGCGGGGGCTTCTGCCGACGATCAAGCGGGCGACGAGGCAGTGGCTGCTAGCGCCGCGACAGGGGAGCCTGCATCGAAGAAATCCTCGTGGGGCAAGCGCGCCGCCATTGCAGGAGCCGCTGCGGCAATCCTCTCCGTTGGTTTCGGTGCGGGCATCATTACTCACGCAGCCATCGTGGGGGATGGGGAAGGCTACTACGAGCAGGGCTACGAGGATGGTTACAACGACCAGGGCTACGGGGATGAGGATGAGGGTTTCGGGCCCGGCGGTCA
>CAUTGT010000289.1:0-2658 GCA_963537735.1 uncultured Actinomycetaceae bacterium
TCGCCGGGGCCGGCTACGGGCTCTTCGTGTCCGTCCGCTGGGTTGCGGGTCTCGTGGAGACCTGGAAGGGCCGCGGGATGCCGAAGTGGCCCCACTGGCGCAAGAGGTGATCATGCCTCACGAGGGCAAGCGCGCGGAGCACGTGCGGAAGCCCCTGCAACTGGACTATTGGTCAGCTATCACTGTATAGTTCAGTGCATGCTGACTATTGCTTCGCGCCTCGACGTCATGAACCGGCTCGGCCGGGCCATGGCCGACCCGACGCGCTCCCGTATCCTGATGTCCCTGCTTGACGGCCCGAGCCACCCCGCGGTGCTCTCGCGCGAGCTGGGACTGACCCGCTCGAACGTGTCCAACCACCTGACCTGCCTGCGCGACTGCGGGATCGTGGTCGCCGAGCCCGAGGGCCGCCAGACTCGCTACGAGATCGCCGACCCGCACCTGGCCGCGGCGCTGACGGCACTGGTCGATGTGACCCTCGCCGTGGACGAGAGCGCGCCGTGCATCGACCCAGCCTGCTCGGTGCCGAGCTGCTGCGCCGCGAGCAGTTCGGGGGACGCCTCGTGAGCGCCGCCTGCGGCTGCGACGAGCCGACGACCAGTCCCGCGGACGAGGCAGAGGAGGTAGAGCGCCCGTGGTGGCGTGATCCCGGCCTGGTCGTGCCGATCCTCTCCGGCGTCGCGTTCGGCACTGGCCTGGCGCTGGAGTGGTCGGGGCTGCACATCGCGGCGCTGGTCGCGTTCTGGGCGGGCCTGCTGCTGGGCGCGTACACGTTCGTGCCCGGTGCGATCCGGAATCTCGTTGTGAAGCGCAGGCTCGGGATCGCGCTGCTGATGACGATCAGCGCCGTGGGTGCGGTGCTCCTCGGCTACGTCGAGGAGGCGGCCGCGCTGGCGTTCCTCTTCTCGATCGCCGAGGCCCTGGAGGACAAGGCGATGGACCGCGCCCGCGGTGGGCTGCGCGCGCTGCTGAAGCTCGTTCCGGAGACCGCGACCGTGCTGCGCGACGGGACCTCCGCCTCGGTCCCGGCCAGGGAGATCGCCGTCGGCGACGTGCTGCTGGTCCGCCCTGGCGAGCGGGTCGCGACCGATGGGCTGGTCCGCTCGGGCCGGTCGAGCCTGGACACTTCGGCGATCACCGGTGAATCGATCCCGGTCGAGGTCGCACCCGGAGAAGCGGTGTCGGCGGGCGCGATCAACAGCGCCGGCGTGCTGGAGGTCGAGGCGACCGCCGCGGGCACCGACAACTCGCTGACCACGATCGTGGAGCTGGTAGAGCAGGCCCAGGCCGAGAAGGGCGACCGAGCCCGGATCGCTGACCGGATCGCCCGCCCGCTGGTGCCCGGCGTGATGATCCTCGCCGTCCTCGTCGGCGTGCTAGGGTCCCTGCTCGGTGACCCGGAGACCTGGATCACCCGCGCCCTGGTCGTCCTCGTCGCGGCCAGCCCCTGCGCGCTGGCGATCGCGGTGCCCGTCACCGTGGTCTCCGCGATCGGCGCGGCGACCAAGTTCGGCGTCGTCATCAAGAGCGGGGCCGCCTTCGAGCGCCTCGGTGGCATCCGGCACCTGGCCGTGGACAAGACCGGCACTCTGACCCGCAACCGGCCCGAGGTAACCGCCATCGTCGCCGCCCATGGGTTCGACGATGCGCAGGTGCTTGCTTGGGCTGCCGCAGTGGAGCAGCACTCGACGCACCCACTCGCCGCCGCCATCGCCGCCGCGGGCCGGGGAACCCCCGCCGCGCAGGACGTGGCCGAGGAGGCCGGGCACGGCATCGGTGGCCTGGTCGACGGCCGCAGGGTGGCGGTGGGCAGTCCGCGCTGGATCGACGCCGGTCCGCTCAAGGCCCGGGTCGAGGACCTGGAGGCCGAGGGGCAGACCTGCGTGCTCGTCACCGTCGACGGCTTCCTGGCCGGGGCGATCGGCGTCCGCGACGAGCTGCGCCCCGAGGTCCCCGAGGTCGTGCGGACCCTGCGCGACCAGGGCATCGAGGTGAGCATGCTCACCGGCGACAACTCCCGCACCGCTGCTGCGCTGGCGAAGCTGGCCGGGATCGGCGACGTGCACGCCGAGCTGCGTCCCGAGGACAAGGCTCGCATCGTCGCCGGGTTCTCGGAGACGTCGCCGACCGCGATGATCGGCGACGGCATCAACGACGCGCCCGCCCTGGCCGGGGCGACCGTGGGCATCGCGATGGGCGCGACCGGCTCCGACGCCGCGATCGAGTCCGCCGACGTCGCCTTCACCGGCCACGACCTCGGCCTCATCCCGCAGGCTCTGCGCCACGCCCGCCGCGGCGGCAGGATCATCAACCAGAACATCGTTCTGTCCTTGGCGATCATCACTGTGCTGCTGCCGCTGGCGATCACCGGCGTGCTCGGCCTGGCAGCGGTCGTCCTCGTGCACGAGGTCGCCGAAGTCGTCGTCATCGCCAACGGACTGCGGGCTGCGCGTGCCCGCAAGCAATAGGTGTTCCGTCCAACGCCATAACTCAGACGTGCGCTACGAGAACCCCCTCTATCTCGCCGAGGAGGCCGCAGCCCTGGACCTGATCGCCGACGGCCACACCGCCCTCGACGCTCATCAAGCAGCTGATCCAGGACCGCGCCCTCGCGGAGGCTGACACCCTCCTCCTGACGATCCCCAACCAGCTCGGATT
>CAUTGT010000290.1:0-2655 GCA_963537735.1 uncultured Actinomycetaceae bacterium
TCGACATGCTCAATACGATGACGGCCCTGCATCAGCAGGTGCATGAGCTGCGCGAAGAAGTTGCATCGCTGCGCGAGGAGCTCGCGGCCGGCTCGCAGCTCAAGCGTTCGGTGCGCAGCGCGGCGTCCAAGTCGAAGCGTGCCGCCAAGAAGCTGATGGGCCGTAGCTAGACGTATCGGGCGCGCCAGCGCGCATGAGGCCGGGCCGGTCACGGGTGTTCCCGCGGCCGGCCCGGCCTCGTTGGCGCGGCGCTCGTCAGGGCAGCGGGCGCACGACGTCTGGCGTCATACGATCCCACCCGTATCCGACGGTGATGTGCTGCATGCGGGCGGGGCGCCCCATCCAGTCGGTGTGAACGACCATGTCGTCCCCGAGGTAGATGGCTACGTGGGTGACGGTGCCGCTCGTCGTGTAGAAGATGAGGTCGCCGCGCTGGCGCTGTGCGAGGGGCACGTGCTGGAACCACGGGTAGGCGTAGAGTTCCTGCGACGTGCGGTAGGAGGGCCAGGCGTGCTTGACGACGTTGATGGGCTGAGGGTCCAGGCCCGCAGTATAGAGCGATTGCAAGACCAGGCCCGAGCAGTCAAACCCCTGGTCGTAGGGGCCTGCCCCGCCCCACGTGTAGGACGAGCCCGTCTGGTTCCACGCGTACCCGATCATGGCCTCGACGCGTTCGCTGCGCGTGGCCGTCAGGGGCAGGGGCGTGGCCTGGTACTGGTCGACGGTCCACGGGTAGCCGGTGTCCATGGCGTCCCAGGTGGCCTTGTCAACGACGCCGGTCACGGGCAAGCCGGCCCGCTGCTGGAAGTTCTTGACGGCTGCGACGAAGGGCGCGTCGACGGAGGCGAGCTTATTGGCGTGCCACAGGCCCAGGCGCACCTGGACGATACGCACCTTGGTGCCGTTCATGCCCCAGGTGAGCGTGTTGGTCGCGTCACCAAGCCCCGTGATGTGGTCGGTGGGCTGGAGGTAGCCAGCCGGGGCCTCGTATCCGCGCCACGCGCCCGAGGCGTCGAACTCGTAGTGGCGACCATTCAGATCCAGGGGCGCGGTGCGCATGACGCCTGTATTCGGGTCGAGGTAGTACCACTCTCCCCCGTCGCGCAGCCAGCCACCCATCTGCGCGCCGTTGGACGCGAAGAAGTGCCAGCCGTCGGCCAGCCTCTCCCAGCCGGTGCGCATCGCACCCGAGGAATCCAGGTAGTACCACGTGCCGTCCACGCCGGTGAGCCCTGTACGCATGACGCCCGTGTCGGGATCGAGGTAATACCACTCTCCCCCGTCGCGCAGCCAGCCGCCGGTGAGCGCTCCGGAGGGAGCCAGGAAGAACCAGTCGGCGCCGTCGCGCAGCCAGCCGGTTGCCATGTAGCCGCTGTCGTAGAAGTAGTATCGGCTGCCCCCGATCCGCACCCACTGGGAGGCCGGGTAGGTACCGTCGGCGCGCCGCCACCACCAGCCGATCGAGTCGCGTATCCACGTGCCTCGTCCGGTCTCGTCAGGCGCGCCCATCGTCGGGGGTTCCTCCGTCACCGGCGAGGCGTTGGAGGCCCGGTCCTCACCGCTCGCGCCGGGGGCGGCGGGCGCTTCCGCGGCCTCGGGGATAGCAGCGGCTGACGGAACGGCGGGCCCGGCCGACTGGGCATCGGTGGAGCCCTCGACTCCGGATTGCGGGCCAGACTGAACCCCGTCGTCGGCGCGGGCCTGCGCGGGCAGGGCGATGAGCGCGAGGGTCAGGACGGCGGTGAGGGCGCGCGCGTGCGCGCGGCGGGCGAGCGTGGGCGTCGGTGCCATGACAGTGCCTTGTCGCTGGAGAACAGTTCTCCTATAAGTCTAGGACACCCGTCACACTGCGCGGGCGCGTTTAGGCCACCAACTCAATCACAACAACAGGGGCCCGGCGGACGTTCACTCCGCTGGGCCCCTGCCTCGAACGTTGATGCGTCCGTCAGTCCTCGTTCTCGAGCGCGTCGGCCTGCTGGGCCTGCATGCGCGCGAGGTGCTCGTAGTCGGCGGCGCCTCGCTTGGGCACGTCACGCATGGGGCGCGCGGGCGTCAGGTCCGTGAACGACGCTCCCAGGTTCACCAGGCCGCCGGACTCCATGCCCGGGCCGGGCAGAACGTCGAAGCGGCGCGCCTTTTGCAGCGCGTCGATGACACTGGTCATGTCCTGGTTCTGGATGGCCGCGGAAATCGTGTAGGCGCCCGGGTTGAAGGTCAGACGCGGAATGTCGATGTCTAGGTGACCGGTGCCCGGCTCGATCGACGTAGGCACGTAGCAGGCGTCCATGCCGTGCAGGCCCCAGACGAACACGCCCTCGCGGGTATCGATGGAGGCTCCAAAGACCGGGGACTCGATGCGCTCGTTCGCGCGGTAGTGCAGGCGCAGGCGCACGGGATCGCCCGGGTACACGAGCGACGTGGGCTGACCGGACGAGGAGAGAAGCTCGATGCGCTCGATCATGGCCTCGCCGCTGCCGAAGCGCGTGCCGCCACCCTCGACCTCGACGGCGTGGTGAGCGACGTCGGAGTAGGTGTCGATGACCTCGGCGGCGGCGCCCACGTCGACGAGGGTGCCGTGGTCCAGCCAGGCGGCCTGGTCGCAGAAGGTGCGCATCTGCTCGAGGCCGTGGGACACGACGACGACCGTGCGCCCCT
>CAUTGT010000291.1:0-2649 GCA_963537735.1 uncultured Actinomycetaceae bacterium
GTGGTTGCGGCTGGGACGCACGGGGCCGCCCTCCCGGCTGGGAGGGCGGCCCCGTTACTCGCATGTAAACGGCGACGATTCGCGTGCCAGGATGGCCTAAAAGATGCCGTTTCTGAGCCCTGAGCGTGTGCGTGCGCGCCGTCTGATCAGTGGATTACTTCGGCTGCCAGGTCCACTTTTGGTAATCCTGGCCCTGTGCCTGAAGCACCGTCCAGTTCGGGTCACGGAACTCGATCGGGTCCCTCTTGTTTGGGATCACCCAGTAGACAACGTACTCAACAGACTGTCCGGCTGGAACGTCCACGACACCTGGCACTAAATCGTAGTCATCTGGCTTCTGGGTCATGAAGAAGTTGGGCGGGGTCAGCTGTTCGCCATTCTGGTACGCACGCGGGTACATGCCGCCGAATTCCGGGGCATTGCTCTTGTTAGTGACCTTGAAGGTCACCTTCAGCGTCTGCTGGTTGTTGTCGGCCTTGGGCCCGTAGGAGATGTCGGTGATCTCGTAGAGATTGGTAGCACCGAAAGGGGTCATGCTGAGCATGCCGTTGGCTCCCGTTCCATTTCCCTGCGTGGGTGCAGCGGACGGGTTGGTGTTGTTCGGCGCCTGAGGGTTGCCGGGCGCGGGGTTTGCCGGGTCTGTGCTGCCACCCCCCGGGTTCGCCGGGGCGGAAGCACTGGGTGCCGGAGCAGAGTCGTTGGAAGAATCGTCAGAATCCGATCCCGACATCGCCCAGATGACGACACCGACGATGATCGCGATGACGACGACGCCAGCGATGATGCCGATGATGAGCGGCGTCTTGGACTTTCCGCCCTGCTGGGGTGCACCCTGAGGGAATCCACCCTGCCCGCCGTAGCCGGCCTGCGGGTTCCACTGGCCGTAGGCCTGCTGGGGTGCGCCCTGAGGGAATCCACCCTGGTACTGACCGGGCGCGTATCCGCCCTGCTGGCCGTATCCCTGCTGGTATCCGCCCTGGGCGACGCCGGGGTATCCGCCCTGCTGGCCGTATCCCTGCTGGTATCCGCCCTGGGCGACGCCGGGGTATCCGCCCTGCTGGCCGTATCCCTGGGCGCTTCCTTCGTTCCTGGCGAATGGATTGCTCATGATGTCTCCTTAACAAGCCCTCACGCGCGGGCTAACGGGACAGCGTATCAGAGACCGCGCGGTCAGAAACAATATTCGAATGACCGCGTGTGCACAGCTGTCACCCGTAGTCGGCGCGCGGGCCTCGTCCACGCACAACGTAGGGTCCTTTGCGCCACGAGGGGGCGACGGGTCCGCGGATGATGACCTGCTCAACGACGCCGGATCCGACCTCCTCAGCGATGCGTCGCTCGATGGTGGGCAGGAGCAGCTGGAGCTGTTTCGCCCAGGCGGTGGAGTCGGTGCGCACGACCAGGCGGTGGCCTTCGAAGGTCTCGATGCGGGCGTGTTCGGCAACCTGGGGGCCGACGATGTCGCGCCATTTCGCCATGATTGACCCCATCTTGGTGGGGGTGTCCCATTCGCGCGTCTTGATTGTGCGCGCCAGGATCGCGCCCAGGGAGTTGGCCCTGCGGTAGCGCGGGCGCATGGCGGCCATGCCGGGGGAGCGGCTCCACGAGGTGCCGGTTCCTTGCAGGGCCAGGCGGAGGGCCGCGAGGTCGCCCTCGGGGTCCTCCTCCGTCGACGAGGCCGGGGCTTCAATCCCGCCTCCGTGACGGTACGCGGCAGCGCGGGCAGCGGCGCGCGCGGCGACGCTATCGTCCTCGGCAAGGCGGCCAAAGCCGTCGGTTTCGATGGCCGCGTATTCGCTGGATCCGTCGAGGCTGCGGCGGGGACGTGTTTCGTCGAGGCCCCACGAGGGCAGGGTGGACCTCGTGTAGCCGTGCGTGCGGGCGACGCTCTGGGCTCGTTCGAGGGCGCGGACGACGAACTCGTCCGCGTCAGCTTCTTCGCCCGGTGCCTCCGGGCCGATCAGCTCGTCGGAGGCCATGTCCTCGTGCTCACTCATCGTCGGCCTCGTCGATGACGGTGCCGCGCTCGGGGTCGAGGCGCACGCGCAGGGCGTGGTGGTCGAGGGAGGCGGGCAGGTCGCCGGCGACCGCGCACGTGACGATGATCTGCTCGGCCTTCGAGGCTAGGGCTGCCAGACCCTCACGGCGCGAGGAGTCGAGCTCGGCGAAGACGTCGTCGAGGATGAGGATCGGGGTGTCGCCGTCGTCGCTGAGCAGCTCGAAGGCGCCGAGGCGCAGCGCGAGGGCAACCGACCATGATTCGCCGTGCGAAGCGTAGCCCTTGACGGGCATCGCGCCGAGGCTGAGGGTCAGATCGTCGCGGTGTGCGCCGACGAGGTTGACGCCGCGCTCGGTTTCCTTCTCGCGCACGGACGTCAGTGCGGCGAGCATGCGCTCGGTCTGGGCCTCCACGTCGGTGAGGTCGGCGCTCGCGGGGTTGTCGGGGTCGGTGCCGATAACGCGGTCGACCGAGGCGTCGAAGGCGAGGCGCAGGTGGCGCGGGGAATCGGCGACGTCGTCGTAGGAACGCGCGGCCGGCTCTTCCAGGCGCGACGCGATGGATGCGCGCGTCGCCGTGATGCGCGCCGACAGCGCGGCGAACTGCTGGTCCCAGATCTCGAGGGTCGACAGGTCGGGGGACTGGCCGCG
>CAUTGT010000292.1:0-2648 GCA_963537735.1 uncultured Actinomycetaceae bacterium
CGTGGGTCGTTCCCGCCGACATGACGCACCCCAGCGCCGCCGACGAGTGATCCGCCCGTCGCGCTAGCCGCTGACGCTTCGGCCCCGGTCTCGTGTGAGGCCGGGGCCGGTTTCATATGTACGAGGCCGAGGCCACGTCACGCTGTCAGGCGCGCCGTGCTCCTACTTCCAGGGGGTTGCCCCGACTGAGACGTCGCCAAATTGAGCATGAAAGTCCTTCCACGACATCGTAAACACCGCGCCGGCGTCCCCACCGTCGGGTTTGTCATTGCTCCCCCATGGGTTCGCGAGTGTCACCCCGTCCTCATCGGCTCCCACAACTGTGTAGACGTGTTGGTCGGCCAATTTGATCTTTGTCGACTGCCCATCAATGGTGACGGTAACCTCGTTGTTCGGTGTCGCCCAGTCGGGCAGAGCCTCAGCAACGACAGGCTTGCCGTTCCGGACCGCGTCGATCGCGGCTTGTTGCGCGTCTTTCTTTCCCCAGAAGAAATCGTGGTGGAAAGAGGAGGGCTGTCCGCTGATCTTTTCCATCGTGTTTGTCGCGAATCTGCCCGAGACGCCACCGTGCGGGAACGCTGATTTTGTTCCTCCAGAGTGTGCCTTCACGAATGCCATTTCGAAGACTGCCGCGACGTCGATGCCGCCTCCCTTGTGCTTGTTTCCATTCGTAAGCACTTCCTTCACCAGGATTGGTTCACCGTCGTTGAGACCTGGGAAACGCACGAGGAAACCGTCCACGATTCCATTGGCGTCCTTGTGTTCTGTGATGAGGCTGGCCAGGTAAGCACGCCCCTCCGGAGTACGATCGTAGGCCTCGAGGGAAGCAAGCAGATGGCAGTCTCCGATGCGCCCCTGTTGCAATTCGATGAGGGACTTCGAGGAATCGCTGAGGGATGCGAAGATTGCCTCAATCTCGGCCTTCGTGAGCGAACGAGTATCGCCGAGGTCGGTCTCGGAGCCATCGCTGTGTTTCTCAATATCTTCGGGCGTAAAGTACAGGGCTGCGCGTAGTTCCGCGGCAGTAACAGCGGCCTGCTCGTCGATGCCGTCACGCGCTTTGTCGTAACGGAACGTCAGGAATGCGACGGCGGACGCATAGTGAGCGTCCTCCACTTCGCGAGCGTCGTCTGGGAGCGCGCAATACTGGTCCCAGAGTTCACTGGCCTGCGCACGCACCTCGTTGATGATCCTCAGCTCTGCTTCGAGAACCTTCGTGTAGCGCGAGAGTGAGGCGGCTGCTTCCTCTGTGCCACTCTCCCAAATCGTGAGCTCGTTGTATTCCTGTTGACAGCTCCTATCGAAGGCGTCGCGCGCTTTCCCTGTCCACCCCGATGCCAGCCCAATCGCCGACGTGAGAGCAGGTCTGCGCATACCGATGTCTTTGGCGCGCTTTGTGAGCTCGTCGCTGCACTCTTCGAGGGCCGCTACGTCACCGGGAACTGTAGGGAACTTCTTACGAAAATCGCTCAGCATGGCGTCCACCTTCCCCTCAGAGTTTCGCTCGGATCTCGCCGAAAATGTTTGCGTTCGTATCTTCTGCGTCTTCCGCGCTCCGCGCCGTCACTTCGACGGCGAGAGCAATGAGGCTCATCCAGTCGGTGGTCGCACGCAGACGTGATGTGTACGTGCGGGCGAATTCCGACAGGGCGGCGCTCACCATGTCGCTGCCGGTGTCGATGGAAGCGCGGCATTTGTCGAGTTCCACCTTCGACATGTTGTCGCGCACCCCAATCAGGGCGGTGGCAGCATTTTTCAGGTCGTCTGGATTCATCGCGTAGTCACTCATTGCATCCTCCTTGATGTCTGGGGTAACGGATCATCATAAGCGATGCCCGACTATTCACCAAAACCCGTTCGAGGCAACGAATAAGGAGTTTTCGGATGCTCTCTTTCTGCCGGTGCTCGTCAACATTCTCCCTCCCTGAGTCACATACGCCGCACCCCACCACATTTCGCACGTAATTCCCCGTACAGAATTTTCGATCGCGACATCAGATCGTTGGAATGACAAGGTTTTCTCTCCGCCGCCGGAGATGAGCCCAGGCAAATTACGTGCGAAATTTTCGACGCAGGTGAGCTGTTCAATGGCTGGGCATCCGCGCATCCCTCAACAACGGGCATTGAGTCCCCGATTGACTAACTGCGTGATGGTCGACGTCCTGCCAGAGCCCACGGAATCGTTCAGGCCTGGGCGCGTGCCTTCTTGCGCATCTTCAGGATCGTCGACGCGATGATGGTCAGCAGGAACATGTTGAAGAGGATCGCGCCCACGCTCGGGGACACGAGCGTGGCGACGAGGCGCCCGACGGGGGCCGTGGCCGCCGCGGATGCGCCGACGATGAGGCCGACGCGCAGGTCGACCATGCGGTGGCGCAGGTTGGTGACGGTGCCGGCGATGCCGGTGGGGATCATGACGAGGAGGGACGTGCCGCGCGCGATCAGGTCTCCCGCGCCGACGGCGAGTTCCATGCCGGGCACGATGACAGATCCGCCGCCCACGCCGACCAGGCCGGAGAGGATGCCCGCGCACAGGCCGACCAGGATCATGAGGGCACACGAGGCCGGGGTCAGCGAGACGGTTCCCTGACGCGTGGGGACGTGCAGGTATTGGGAGACGATGACGAAGACGGTGAAGCCGATGAGGA
>CAUTGT010000293.1:0-2643 GCA_963537735.1 uncultured Actinomycetaceae bacterium
GGCATTGTCGACACCCTGCGCGAATCGCGCTCGCCGGCGGTCCTCATGCGCAACCACGGCCCCTTCACGATCGGGCGCGACGCGCGCGCCGCAGTCAAGGCCGCCGTCATGGTCGAGGAGGTTGCCAAGACCGTGCATGTCGCGCGCGCGGGCGGTCCTCTCGTTCCCATCGAACAGCATCACATCGACTCCCTCTACGACCGCTACCAAAACGTCTACGGACAGCACTGACATCAAAGGAGATTTCACCGTGACCAGTTTCTACGAGGGCCGCGAGGTCTGGTTCGTCACCGGCAGCCAGGACCTGTACGGCGAGGAAACGCTGGCGCAGGTCGCCGAGCAGTCCCGCGAGGTTGTGCGCCTGCTCAACGAATCCGACCTGCTTCCCGCGCCGATCGTGTGGAAGCCCGTCCTGAAGGACTCCGACTCCATCAAGCGAGCGATGCTCGAGGCCAGCGCGGACGACCGTGTCCTCGGCGTCATCTCCTGGATGCACACCTTCAGCCCCGCGAAGATGTGGATCCGAGGCCTTGAGGTCCTGCGCAAGCCCCTGCTGCACCTGGCGACCCAGGCCAATGTCGAGATCCCCTGGGACAGCATCGACATGGACTTCATGAACCTGAACCAGGCGGCGCACGGTGACCGCGAATACGCCTACATCCTGACGCGTTTGGGCCTGGCCCGCGCCACCGTGGTCGGTCACGCCTCGCAGGAGAACACGCGTCGCCGCGTCGCCAACTGGGTGCGCGCGGCCGGTGGTTTCGCGGCGACCAACGAGCTGCGTGTCGTGCGCTTCGGCGACAACATGCGCAATGTGGCCGTCACGGAGGGAGATAAGACCGAGGCCGAGCGTCGCCTCGGCGTCTCGGTCAACACGTGGTCGGTCAACGACCTCGTCGCCGTCGTCGATGCTGTGGACGAGGAAGCCATCGATGTCCTCGTGGCCGAATACTGTGAGCGCTACGACGTTGCTCCCGAGCTCGCCCCGGGTGGGGAACGTGCGGAATCGCTGCGCTACGCTGCGCGCGAGGAGATCGCGCTGCGTACCTTCCTCGAGGAGCGCGGGGCGAAGGCTTTCACGACCAACTTCGAAGACCTCGGCGGCCTCCGCCAGCTCCCCGGCCTGGCCGTGCAGCGCCTTTCCGAGGCTGGCTACGGCTTCAGCGCCGAGGGGGACTGGAAGACCGCTGTCCTCGTGCGCGCCGCGAAGGTGATGGGGGAGGGGCTGCCCGGCGGCGCCTCGCTCATGGAGGACTACACCTACAACCTCGTCGAGGGTGCCGAGATGATCCTGGGTGCCCACATGCTCGAGGTCTGCCCCTCGCTGACGAATGCTCGTCCGCGCATCGAGATTCACCCCCTGGGCATCGGAGATCGAGAGGATCCCGTCCGCATGGTCTTTGATGCGGCACCGGGGCGCGGCGTCGTCGTCGCGATGTCCGACATGCGCGACCGCTTCCGCCTCACCGCGAACATTGTCAATGTCATCGAGCCTCCCCAGCCGATGCCCAAGCTCCCGGTCGCGCGCGCGATGTGGATCCCCGAACCCGACTTCTACACCTCTGTCGAGGCGTGGCTGACGGCGGGCGGAGCGCACCACACGTGCATGTCGACGCAGATCGAGCCTGAGGTGTGGGAGAACTTTGCGGCGCTGGCGCACATGGAGCTCGTGGTTATCGACGAGTCGACGACGCGACGCGACTTTGCCTCCGGCGTGCGCTGGAACCAGGCGTACCACCGCCTCGCCGAGGGACTGTAAAGCCCGCTCATATTGGCTGTGTGGGGTCGTCTGGCCCCACACAGCCGGGGGATTCCTTTGTTTATATGTCCGTTCTTAAAGTTGTGAACGTTAACAATTGTTATTGGAACGTTATCAATTGGGCAATGCGAGGGTGACCCCTCTCTCATATGGTACAAGTTGTCAGACCACACGACGGACGTGTGGAGACGTGACGCCCATCGACAGTGATGTCGAGGCAATAAACAGGAGATATTCCATGAAGACACGTGGTTTCTTTGGCAAGATGGCAACGGTTGCGGCCACTTTTGCGGCCGGCGCCCTTGCGCTGAGCGGATGCGCGGGCGGCGGTGCCGGCGGCGCTTCCGGTTCCGATAGCGGCGCTGCGGCCTCGAACGGCGGCAAGGTCAAGGTTGGCGTCGCGATGCCGACCCAGACCTCGGAGCGCTGGATCGCCGACGGCAACGCAGTGAAGGAAGGCCTCGAGGCAGCCGGATACGAGGTTGACCTCCAGTTCGCCAACGACGACATCCCCACCCAGACCCAGCAGATCGACCAGATGATCACCAACGGTGCCACCGTCCTGGTCATCGCCTCCATCGACGGCACGGCCCTGTCGAGCCAGCTCGACACCGCGGGTTCGAAGAACATCCCGGTCATCGCCTACGACCGTCTCATCCGCGACAACGAGAACGTTGACTTCTACGTCTCCTTCGACAACTTCAAGGTCGGCGTCGCACAGGGCAACGCCCTACTGTACGGCCTGGGCCTGACCGACAAGGATGGCAAGAAGCTCGACAACGCCCCCAAGGGACCGCTCAACATTGAGCTCTTCGCCGGTTCGCCCGATGACAACAACGCCAAGTTCTTCTTCGATGGCGCCATGAGCGTCCTCAAGCCCTACC
>CAUTGT010000294.1:0-2624 GCA_963537735.1 uncultured Actinomycetaceae bacterium
TCATCGGCGCCGTCGCCGGGCTCTACCCCGCGATCCGAGCGGCCCGCACGCCGCCCACAGCGGCGCTCGCCTCGCAGTAGGACACCCACACAAGAAAGCCGTGGCCGGCTCGCCAACCCCGACACTGAGCGGGGGAGCGCGAGCCGGCCACGGCCTCGTTCAAGGGGCGTCAGTCCTGTACGGGGCCGCCGTAGATCTCGTCGATGATCGGTGCGAGGCGGCGCGTGGCCTCCAGGCGCTTGACCTTCAGCGAGGGAGTGAGCAGGCCGTTCGCCTCCGTGAAGTCGGTTGTGAGAACCTTGATCTTGCGGATCGACTCGGCGCGCGAGACGTGCTCGTTCGCCGAGGCCACCGCCTTTTCCAGGGAGGCCAAGACCTCGATGTTCGAGGCCGCCTCGGCCACGCTCATCGGGGGTAGCGAGTGCGCGGCGAGCCAATCGGGCAGCATCTCCGCGTCCAGCGTGATGAGCGCGGCAATAAAGGGCCTCTGGTCGCCCACGACCAGGACCTGGGAGATGAGCGGGTGAGAGCGCATCGGGTTTTCGAGGGCGGCCGGGGCGACGTTCTTGCCGCCCGCCGTCACGATGATTTCCTTCGCGCGTCCCGTGATGGACACGTAGCCATCGCGGTCCAGGGACCCCAGGTCGCCCGTGCGGAACCAGCCGTCCTCGGTGAAGCAGGTGGCCGTGGCCTCGGGGTTGTTGTGGTAGCGCTGGAAGACGCTCGAGCCCTTGAGCAGGATCTCGCCCTCGTCGCTGATCTTGAAGGACATGGGCGGCAGGGCCGGGCCAACGGTGCCGATCTTGGACAGGCGGGGCGTGTTGACGGAGACTGGGCCGACCGTCTCTGTCAGGCCATAGCCCTCCAGGACGGGGATGCCGACGCCGCGGTAGAAGTGCGCGAGCCAGGTCGCCAGCGGAGCGCCGCCCGAGACGATGTAGTCCGCGTTGCCGCCCACCAGGCGGATGATCTGCTGGTAGACGAGTTTGTCCGCCAGCGCGTGCTGAGCCTTGAGAGAAGCACTTGGGCCGTCTTCCGTGTCGAGGGCCTGGGAGTAGGCGATCGCGACCTTGGCCGCCCAGCGGAAGATCTTTCGCTTGGGTCCGGAAGCCTTCGTGTCCGCCGAGTTGTAGATCTTCTCCAGCACGCGCGGGACCACCAGGAGATAGCTCGGCTTGAAGGACGCCAGGTCGTTGAGCAGGTTTTTGATGTTGGAGGCGTGGCCGAGGACGCCGTTGCCGCTGATCTGGAAGACCTGCAGGAAGCGCGCGAACACGTGGGCCAGCGGTAGGAAGAGGAGCAGGCGCGAGTCCTTGCCCGCCGCGATTTCCGGCATCCACGCGTGGGCGTTGAGGCACAGGTTCGTGAAGTTCTCGTGGCTGAGGACCGTGCCCTTGGGCGTGCCCGTTGTGCCCGACGTGTAGACGATGGTGGCGATGTCGTCCTTCGTGAGGGCTTCGGAGCGGGCGAGGACGCGCTCGCGCGGGGTGGCCGAGCCCTCCGCGATGAGGGTTTCGATGGCCTCCGAATCCAGGGAGAGGACGCGCGTGTTGTCCCGGTTTTCTCGCTCTGCTGCCGCGCGCACGATCTCCGCCATGGACACGGTCTCGGTGATGATGAGGTGGACGTCCGCGTCGACGAGGACGTGGGCGACCTGGTCGATGGAGCTGGTCTCGTAGATGGGCACGGGGACGAGGCCGGCCGCCCAGCACGCGAAGTCGAGGAGCGTCCACTCGTAGCGCGTGCGGCTCATGATCGCGACCCGGTCGCCGGGCTCGAGGCCCCGTGCGATGAGGCCGGCGGCGAGCGCGTGCACTTCGTCGTAGAACTCGCGCGCTGTGATGGAGCGCCAGGTGTCGCCGATGCCGATCTTGCGCAGGATGAGGGGGCGGGTGGCGCCGCGCTGCACGCGCTCTTTGAGCAGGTGGGGGATCGTCGTGTGCTCGTCGATGCGTACCAGGACGGGGGCGTGCCACTCGAGGGCCTCGGTGGTCGTCTGCGCCGGCGTCGTCTCGTCGTTGTTTGACGAGGCCGGGGTTTCTTCGGCGGTCATGTCTGCTCCCTGGTCGCTGGTCGGTGAGCGCCGCGAGAGGGGATTCAGCGCGGCGCATCTGTTGTTACCCGATATCTTACGCTTCCGTAGGGTGGGGGAGGAGCCGTCTTTAGGGGTGGTTGCCTGCGTTCGCCGTGGCCGGACAGAGCAAACCTGTGTAGGTACTAGTCCAGACCGAGCTCGGCCTTCACCTCGTCGAACGTGTAGACGTCGTCGGGGTGCTCCTCGTAATCGTGAACAGTTTGCTTGATGAGAGCATCGAATTCTCCGAGAGTGTGCGCGCCTTCTGGATGTGCGAGGTAGTGCTCGAGCGCGGGGAGGACAGTGGCACGGAGCCATTCGTCGTCGTCCTCGGTGTACTCGCGAACGACTGGTGGCTGAGCGCCAGATGCGACAGCCTCGGCGGCCGCGAGTTCGTGCTCCTTGGGGCGCCAGAACGAGGCGACATCCTGCTTCTCTGCGAGCTGGTGCTGAATGAAAGCGTCGAGGAGTTCGTAGTCGAAGGGCTTGGTCCAGGGGTGGCGGGCGAGCATTGTGCCGAAGTCCGTGCCGCGCTCGCGCATGACGGATT
>CAUTGT010000295.1:0-2612 GCA_963537735.1 uncultured Actinomycetaceae bacterium
TCGGCGCGAAGGCCGAAGAGGCCATCGCCGCGCACGCCGCCCACTACGGCATCTCCTTCGGCGCGGCCCTGCGACACCTGTGGCTGCGCGCAGGCTGCCCGGCTGGTGAGGGTGAGGGGATCGACGTCGATGCGCTCGCTCGTTCCGCCTCCCCGGACGAGGCCTCGGCTGATCCTTCGGTTTCCGCTTCCTCGGATGGAGCGGCAGGGGAGAACCCCGCTGCGGGCGAGGCTGCGGATGAGAACGCGGCTGCGGCCCCGGCCTCGTCCCCTGCCGAGAATGCGACCGAGACTGCTCCCGAGGTCCTCGGGATCACCCCGCGTGCCGCGAAGTCGGCGGCAGCCTTCTGGGGCCTCATCGAGACTCTGCGCGCCGCGGAGGCGCGAGGTGCCTCGCAGGCCGACATCCTCGAGGAAGTCCTGGACCGCACCGGCTACCTGGCGGAGCTGCGCCGCAGCGAGGACCCGCAGGACGCCTCGCGCGTGGAAAACCTGGCGGAACTGCACTCGGTCGCGGGTGCCTTCGCGGCGGACGCTCCGGGTGGGACCCTCGCGGATTTCCTCGAGCGCGTCGCCCTCGTGGCCGACTCGGACCAGGTGCCCGCAGAGGGCGAGCGTGGCGGGCAGGTCACCCTCATGACCGTGCACACCGCGAAGGGCCTTGAATTCCCGGTCGTTTTCGTTACCGGTATGGAGGACGGCACTTTCCCGCACCAGCGCAGCCTCGGCGACGAGAGCGAGCTGGAAGAGGAGCGCCGCCTGGCGTACGTGGCCATCACGCGGGCGCGCGAACGCCTCTACCTGACGCGCGCGGCCGTGCGCAGCGCCTGGGGGACTCCGCAGGAGATGCCGCCCTCGCGGTTCCTCGACGATATTCCGGCCGAGCTCCTCGACGTGCGCCGCGCTGCCACGTCGGGGGAGCGCATGCGTGCGTCCTATGGTGGCTCGTACGGGTCCGGATTGTACGGCTCGGGTTCCTACGGGCGTTCCCGTCACTCCGAGGGGCGCGACCCGTGGGGTGACACCGACACGGGTGCCTTCGGCTCCGGCCGCGGCGGCGCCTCCGCGCAGCCCGCCGGCGTGCGCAAAGTGACGCGCATGGGCGTTGCTCCTGCCGCCAAGCCCGCCGAGGATAAGCCGGTGCTCTCCCTCAAGGTTGGTGACCGGATCAAGCATGCCACCCTGGGGGCCGGCACCGTCACCGGCATCGAAGGCGAGGGGCCGCGCACCGTGGCCCGCATCCGCTTCGGCCTGGGCGAGAAGCGCCTGCTCGTGCGCATGGCTCCGATGGAGAAGATCTCCTAGCGTTTCCTGCAGGGCCGGGTTGCTTGTGTGCCCTGCTGGGCCGGGCTGCGCCGTGGGCGGCGGCCCGCCCGCGCCGCGAGCTTCGCTCGGCGCGTCGTCTCGAAGCCCGGCCAGGCCCTGCCGCCGGCCACGGGCACCGCAGCCTGGCCCTCCAATCCCTCCGGCGCCGCGCCTCGAAGCCCGGCCAGGCCCTGCCGCCGGCCACGGGCACCGCAGCCTGGCCCTGCGTTTCAGGTCCACCCACGCCCGCCAGTCCCTCCGGTGCCCTCCTATCAGATGGTGGCGCGTGTTCTGGATAGGAAGCTCTGTTTTGGATAGGAACGGCGCTTCTGGATAGCTTATTAACCTATCCAGAAGGCAATAACCTATCCAGATTGTTGTTCCCTATCCATTTTGGTGATGCTCGGGGGCTCCGGAGCCCTCCGTGCCGACGGTGGTGGGGGTTTTGCACTACACGAAGCCTTCTGGGGGCGTGTCATCGGCGTGTCGGACCCTCACGTAGTGCAATTCCCCCCGTTTGGTGGAGGCGGGGCCGCGACTTGAGGCGGTGTGCTCGCCAAATTGCAGACCCATTCGGCAAAAAGCGCCGAAAATCGGTCATTTCGAGGCAATGGGTCTGCACTTTGGCGGAATCGGTGGATGCAAGCGCGTTGGTTGATGCGGCGCTGTAGGGTCGCGTGCTCGCCGCGGTCCGGGTAGCTGGGCCCCGCTGGCGGTGTTAACCCTTCGGTGCGCAGCTACCCCACACAGTAGTAGCTGGACGCGGCCGCCCCACTGGCCCCGCAACCCGCCTCGCAACGCAAAGTCTTGACAAAGGGAAAGCGCCTTCCGGTCAAGGTCGTGACAAGCCTTGATAATGGGAGGAAATGGCGCGTTTATGCCGGTCGCACGTTAGAATTATTGCGCTGACCACACCACGTTCAACGGAGGGAATAAGGTGGATCTCTACGAGTACCAGGCCCGGCAGATGTTCAAGGAGCACGGCGTGCCCGTGCTCGACTACCGCCTGGCGTCGACCCCCGAAGAGGCGCGCGAGGGTGCGCGCGAGCTGCTCGCGGACGGTGCGTCGCTGCTGGTCGTCAAGGCGCAGGTGAAGACCGGTGGCCGCGGCAAGGCCGGCGGCGTCAAGCTCGCCCACACCGCCGACGAGGCCTACGAGAAGGCTGAGGCGATCCTCGGCCTCGACATCAAGGGCCACATTGTCAAGAAGGTCATGATCGCGTCCGGCGCGGACATTGCCGCCGAATACTACTTCTCGATCCTGCTGGACCGCTCGAACCGCCGCCACCTGGCGATGTGCTCGCGC
Organism: uncultured Actinomycetaceae bacterium; assembly: GCA_963537735.1. Taxonomy (GTDB): domain Bacteria; phylum Actinomycetota; class Actinomycetes; order Actinomycetales; family Actinomycetaceae; genus Pauljensenia. The sequence goes on from CAUTGT010000295.1 coordinate 2,611, forward strand.
GA
>CAUTGT010000296.1:0-2595 GCA_963537735.1 uncultured Actinomycetaceae bacterium
CCAAGCAGGCCACCGACACCAACTACAAGCGCATGCTGAACTGGGCGATGACGCCCGAGCGCACCCGGGCGATTCGCCTGGGCGTCGCCGGACAGAACGTCTTCGATATTGCTTTTGCCTACGAGCTGCGGGCAGCGCGAGGCGTCGAGGACAGCGTCGAGTTCGAGATGCTCTCCGGCATGGCCACCGGCATTCAAGAGGTCGTCCGACGCGATGTTGGCTCCCTGCTCCTGTACGTCCCGGTCGTCAACCCTCGGGAGTTCGACGTCGCCATCTCCTACCTGGTGCGCCGCCTCGAGGAGAACGCCGCACCTGAGAACTTCATGTCCGGGGTCTTCGACATCGCCACAAACGAGGATATCTTCGCTCGCGAGCGCGACCGTTTCCTCGCCGCGCTCTCCGACGTCGATCCGGACGCCCCGTTGCCGGTTCCCAACCGCGTCCAGGATCGTCTGGCCGAGCGTAAGGCCGGGGTGCCGGCTGAGCAGGGGAGCCTCGCTGAGCGCGCGCGTCGTCCCTTTGTGTCCGAACCGGATTCAGATCCCGCCCTGGCGGCCAACCGTCAGTGGGCCCGCGAGATTGCTGCGGCCATCCCCGCCTCGACGCGGGGTGTTGAGGCCGTGCGTGCCGGCGCGCAGGCCCTGGATACACACGAGGCGGTCGACGCTCTCGTCGAGGCGAGCACCAAGGCGGCGCACGCCTGGCAGGCCCTGGCCCCCGAGGAGCGTGCAGCCGCGCTGCATCGCGTCGGTGATGTTCTCGCCGCGCGCCGGGGCGAGCTCATCGAGGTCGCCGGATCTGAGGCCGACAAGACCATCGATCAGGCCGATCCCGAGGTGAGCGAAGCGATCGACTTCTGCCATCACTACGCGGAGGCCTCGTTGCAGCTCTCCGATGAGACCTACATGGCGGGCGCGCGATTCGTGCCCGTGAACGTCACTGTCGTTGCCTCGCCCTGGAACTTCCCCGTGGCTATTCCCGTGGGTGGCGTCGCCGCCGCTCTGGCGGCGGGCAGCGCGGTGATCCTCAAGCCGGCCCCGCCGGCCAAGCGTTGCGCCGCGGAACTCGTCGCGGCTTTCCACGAGGCCGGGGTTCCCCGCGAGCTGGTCGCACTCGCCCCGCTCGAGGACGGAGACGTGTCGCGCTACCTGGTGACCCACCAGGGTGTCGATCGCGTTGTGCTGACTGGCTCGTACGACACGGCCCGCCTCTTCCGTTCGTGGAAGCCCGACATGCACCTGCTGGGCGAGACGAGCGGCAAGAACGCCATCATCGTCACGCCGTCCGCTGACCCCGATCTGGCGGTGCGCGATATCGTTCATTCGGCCTTCGCGCACGCGGGACAAAAGTGCTCGGCGTCCTCCCTGCTGATCCTCGTCGGATCTGCGGGGCGCTCGAGCCGCATCGCTCGCCAGCTCGTGGATGCGGCCGCCTCGCTGCGCGTGGGTCTGCCGGCATCCCTGGACTCGCAGGTCGGCCCGGTTGTCGTCCCCGACGACGAGAAGGCCGTACGAGGCCTGACCACCCTGGGAGAGGGCGAGCACTGGGTGCTCAAGCCCCGGTACCTGGGCGATGGGCTGTGGACCCCGGGCATCCGCGCGGGCGTGGTGCCCGGCAGCGAGTTCCACCTGACCGAGTACTTCGCGCCCGTCCTCGGCGTCATGCGCGTCGACACCCTCGAGGACGCAATCGAGGCCGTCAACGAGGTCGACTACGGATTGACCTCCGGCCTCCATACTCTCGACACGGATGAGCTGTCAACCTGGCTGGAGGGCATCGAGGCCGGCAACCTCTACGTCAACCGTGGGATTACCGGCGCGATCGTTCGCCGTCAGCCTTTCGGCGGCTGGAAGCGCTCCGCGATCGGGTCGACGACGAAGGCTGGCGGTCCCTCCTACCTGCTGGGTCTGGGCGAGGTCGAGCCCGACCGCGATGCGGTGGTAGGGGAGTCCAGCGCTCCCGCGGCGTCGCTCGATCCGAGTGTGCTCGCTCTGTGTCGTGCGGCCGGTCCTCACCTGAACACGGATGATGCGGCCGAACTGAGCCGTGCCGTCGCCGCCGATGGCGCCGCCTGGGCATCCGATTACGGAGCCAACCGCGACGTTACCGGCATGGCCTGCGAGCGCAATGTCCTGCGCTACCGTTCCACGCCGGTCCTCGTGCGCGCCGGGAGTGGGACTGCCCTCGCCGACACCGTGCGTGTGCTGGCAGCGGGCATCCTCGCGGGCGGCCCCATCGGACTATCCGTCGCCGACGAGCTTCCGGCTACGATCCGGGAGCTGCTGGAGGGCCGGGATATCGAGGTGACGGTCGAAGACGCGCCCTCGTGGGATTCTCGACTGGCGATGGTGGCGAACTCCGGTGGCCTGGGCATGCGCGTGCGTGTCCTCGGTCCGCGCGATGAAAGCTCGCAGCAGCGCTGGGCGGACGCAACCCGCGCGAGCGGTGGCAGCCCCGACGTCGCCCTGTACACGGGTGCCGTCACGGCCTGGCCGCACTCGGAGCTGCTGCCGTTCCTGCGCGAGCAGGCAGTGTCGATTACGAACCACCGTTTCGGAACCCCGCTCGACCTGGCTGCGGATCTCCTCTGAGCCT
>CAUTGT010000297.1:0-2591 GCA_963537735.1 uncultured Actinomycetaceae bacterium
GTGGTGGGCGCGGACGGGTTGGACAGGAAGATAGCGAGAGCGAGCGCCACGACGGAGACAACGCCAATGACCGCGCCCGCCGTACGGCTCACGGGCGAGTGGTCACCCGTCGGGCTCATGCGCAGCTTGGGAGTTCCCGTCGCGGGCGCTTTCGGTGCGGATGCCTTCGGATTGACGCCTCCGGGCGACGGCGAAGCGGACAGGTTCAGGTCAGCCACGGCGGCCTCCTTGTGTGGTGGGGGATGAAGCGGCGGCGCGCTTGGCGCGCGCCTGGGCCACGCCGCAGCGGGCCATGAGGACGATGTCGACGACGTAGGTAGCCAGCAGGACCACCCACGCGGCGATGGTGAGGCGTTCGGCGGAGGTGCCGCCCAGGGACGCGACGGCGAGCGCGAATAGCGCGGCCACGTTGCGAGCCGCCTCCCGGATGGGGGCTCCGGCCTCGAGCACGCCGACGCCGACGCGCACCGCGGACGGGCCGCCGCCGATGACAACGGGCATCAGATAAGTGAGCGCACCGACGAAGAGCTGGCCGAGGCCTGCCGCGCCCAGGATCGGCATCCACGCGAGGAACGCCGAGCGTAGGCCGGTCGCGTCCGCCGCCTCGAAGGCGCGCAGGGAAGCCCCGGCGCCGGCGACGAGAATCCAGGCGGCGCCCAGCATGAGGGACCATGCGCCGTATTCGGCGGGGCCCTTCGCCAGCGCCGCGCGAAGGAGCGGAACGCCCACGCCCAGGGCGGCCGCACCCACGACGACGAGGAGACCCACGGAGGCCACGCGCATTGAGCCGGCTAGCGCTGCGCCACCCGAGACGAGAAGCGCGGCCACCCACATGGGCAGGCCGCTCGTCGCGAAGGATACGGCTCGCGGATCCATGCGCGTGCGCATCGCTGTTGGCCCCAGCGTCACCAGGGTCCCGCCCATCGTCAAGCCCACCCATCCGGCGATCCCCGCCAGCGCGTGGGCGACCGTCAGGCGATCCCGGGCCTCGGCCAGCCATGCGGGAGCGTCCGCGTCGAACATGGCCGCCGTGACGAAACCCGCCAGCGTCGCGCCGACCATCAGGAAGAACGCCGCCGCGATGTAGTAGCGGATGATCACCGCGAAACGCGAGGCCAGGCGCTCGCGGGACGCGGTGAGCAGCGCCCACCCGTGCCAGGCTGCGATCGCGCCGACGATAGTCGCGCCCGTGACGGTCGCGTGCCACACGCCCGACCACATGCCGCCGATGAGGAGCAGCAGGGAGAGATTGAAAGCAATGATGCGCACGGTGTTGTCGCGTCCGGCGCGTCGGTCGTTCGGGGCCAGGTGGGCGAGTGCGCGAGTGAAGTACCAGGACCACTGGAAGATCCCGTTCGACAGGACGCCGAGGGTCACCAGGTGGATCATCGTCCACAGGTTCTGCGGGATGCGGCCTCGGGCGACGATCGTGACCGCCGCGGCGACGGCTGCCGCGCACATCCAGACGGAGGTTGCGCGATCGGTGCGGGGAACGCGGGGCTTGTTCATCGGGCCTCCCGAGAGGCAGCGCGCGCCCGGCGAATCGTCACCGTCAGTGTCGTGGCGACAAACAGGAGCATGCCGACGACCCCGAGGGTGCCGCCCAGGCGCCACGGGTAGGCGGCCTCGCGCGCGCCCGCGAGGAGGCGCAGCAGGAGGGAGACCTGCAGGAACGCGAAGGGAACCCACATGGCGCCGTGGTAGGGGACCTCGCGCCGGGCGACCGCCGGGATGATGACCGGCGCGTGGGCCAGCAGCATCGAGACGACGAAGCCGATCGTGATTGCGTGGACGGACGCGTCGTAGCCGTATCCGTCGAAGGCGGGCGGCGCGATAACCCACATCAGCGCGGGCACGAGCGCCCACGCGTAGCCGCTCAGCATGCACACGGCCGCCAGGCGCGGCAGGCCGCTCATGCGCACGGTGCCGCGCGCGACGTCGTGCCAGGCGGTGTCGGCCATGAGGATACCGAGCGAGAGGCCGATCAGCGGGTATCCGATCGCGGGGGAGTAGAGCGCGACGGTCAGGCCCACCATGAGTGCGGCGCTCTCGGCGGTGATGCGCCGCTCGGTGGAGCCGGACGCGAAGGCGAGGCGTGCCAGTTCGATGCGCTCGCCGACGATCGTGACGATCAGGAAGGCCAGCCACCACGGCACCGCGCGCGGCGTCTCGAGGCCTCGCCACCACAGGAGGATGCCGCCCAGGCCAATGAGCGCGCCCATCAGCTGGATGAGGACCGCGTGGGTGGCCTGCCGGCGCGTCCACACGTAGCAGTAGATCGCCGTCAGCAGTGTCATGCCGAGGGCGATGAGGAAGCCGGGCATCATGCGCTCGGGCGCGAATCCGCTCAGGTGGGCCGCCAGGAAACGCGGGATCGGGAGGCTTGCGAGCGTCCCGCGCACGCCCTCGTTCAGGGAGATGACGACCGCGCTGATGCCGCCGGCGCCGGTCAGTAGGGGAGCGGCGTACGCCCACGCGCGACGCCCGTCGGATTGCAGGGCGACCGCGCGCTCAAGGCAGATCGCGGTGCCCAGGAACCCGTAGATCATGAGGAGTCCGTGCACGGTCCCCAGGCTCGTCGAGGCCACGGG
>CAUTGT010000298.1:0-2573 GCA_963537735.1 uncultured Actinomycetaceae bacterium
GGAGGCCTTCGCGTTCGAGGCCAGGGCGTCGGCCGCGGTGGGCGGCGCGGTCGTGTCGCCGTTGGTTCCCGAGGCCGCGACGGTTGCGGTGGCCGCGGTGGAGCCGGAGCCGGTGGAGGTCACGCCCGAGGAGCTGCAGGCACCCAGCGCCAGCGTTCCGACGAGGGCGATCGCCCCGATCGTCCGGGCGGGGGTCCAGATTTTCTGCAGGGCTTTCATTTCTATGTCTCTTTCGTGTGTTTGTAGCTTGTGTTTCTTATGGTGTGCGCTTGCGCATCGTTTTCTATCGCTCACTCAAGAGCCGTTATGAGGTCTGTCAGGCCGCCATCGCGAGGGGCGCGGAGCGCGTGAGCTCGGGGGCCTCCACATATTCGTGAAAGTAGCGCTCCAGCGTGCGGTGCCACTTGTTCGCTGGCAGGTGGTGCATGGCGGCCATCGCAGTCCCGTACTTGGAGATCTTCACGGGTCGCACGCCACCCTCCCACAGGAGGTGGTCCACCACGGATGGGGTCGCACCCGACTTCGTTTCGATAATGACCAGGTCGGGGCGCGTGACCTCGGTTCCGTCCGTGCGCAGCGAGCGCCACGACAGGTTCGTGTCCACCGTCGCGCGTCCCACGCCACCGGGCAGCAGCAGGGTGTTGCGCTCGTAGGATCCAGCCAGGACCGGCTCGAGGGCGGGCACCAGGTGCGCGTACCCCGTTGGCTCGACCTTGCCTGCCACCCACTGACGGCGCTCACCCGCGAGAGGAGCCCCAGCCTCGTCCCAAGAGATCGGCATACGCTTCTTGACGGTCACGCCGCGCGGGCCGCGGGTCTTCACCTCCAGGAAGGACGCGCCCGACGAGAGGTAGGAGCGGGTGCGGACCTTGAAGCGACGGCGGCGCTTGAGCGCGGTCAGGAGGTACGAATCCATGTCGGGGGTGTCGTAGTAGGTGGAGGCGTAGCCCTGGGACACCTGTCCGTCGATCTGGAGAACCCGGGTTTCCTCGGGGAGGCGGCTCAGAATCGCCGAGGCCGTGGCGGCGTCCAGCGCGTACTTGCGGTCCACTCGGGTCAGCATCGCCGCGCGCTTATTCAGTTCATCGAGGCCGATCGAGTCGAGGTCGGCGAGAATCGAGTTCAGGGTGGCGTTCATGAGTCGTGTCCTTGGTAGTGGCGGTCTGTGGGGTGGCGGGTCAGGCGACCTTCGAGCGCACGTCCACGAGAGTCAGGTCGTTCACGAGGTCGAGCTTGACGACGCTGACCGAGGCGACGGACGCGCCGAGGCGCTGCTCGAGGGCTGCCTTCAGCTCGGCGGGGTCCGCGATCGCGCGGTCCAGCTGCACGGTCTGCGACGTGTAGCGGTCGAAGATCAGCTTCGAGTCACCGAAGGCCAGGGCCACAAGAATCAGGGCGATCAGCCCTCCCAGCAGCGGGGTCACCGCCGAGGACATGCCCGTCAGCAGGCCGAGGGCCAGCGAGGCGAAGTAGTAGGCGATTTCCGTCTGCGAGATCTGATCCGAACGCAGTCGGATGATCGAGAGAACACCGAAGAGGCCGAGGCCGAGGCCCGCACTCACGGTCGAGTTTGCGAGGATGATCGTGACGGCGAGGACGCCGACATTCACACCGAGGAAGGCTGCGACCAGGTCAGCGCGGCGGTGCCGTGGGAAGTACAGGCCGAACACGAGGGCGGCCATGGCAACCAGGTCAATGGCGATCAGAATCAGGGCGGTCATTGGAGTCTCCTTTTGTCGATGCACCAATTTCCCCACGTGACCCTATGAAGAACCTATGAAGCTCTCATATTTCTCATATGACTTTTTGGCATGTTGCTGTGAAGCTGTGAATGCCACTGTTTGTGTGGGCACTTTTCGTTGCGTTTCTGCGGTTTTGCTTCCTGTGTGGTGCCGCTGGTGTTCAGGGTGCCGCGTGTTGTGTCAGGCCGGGTTGCGCCGTGGGCAGCGGCCCGCCCGCGAGCCGTCCGCGCTGCGAGCCGTTTGCTCGCGTGGGTTGTTGCTTGTGGCTCCGCTGGTGTTCTGGGCGCCGGATGGCCCGGCCGCCCGCGAGGCTAGGCAACCTCACTTCGTTCGGCGCCGCGCCTCGAAGCCCGCCCGTGCCCTCCGGACCCTCCGGCGCCCTCCACACCGACGGCGCTTGTAGCTGTGTGTTGCTCGGCCAGGCTCCGCCACCGCCCACGGGCACCGCAGCCTGGCCCCCTCACCCGCGACTAGGCCACACAAGCGCGAAAAAATTCGCCCAGCACCGCCAAAACTGCCCAAAATCAGCGCTTTTTCGCCTGCAGGGCGAACTTTTTCGCGGTTTGTTCCAGAATCCACTCCTGCTGGGCGAGTTTTTTCGCGCTGATGAGTGCCACAGCCACCTCACAGCACCCGCTAACCACCCCGCCTGAAACCGATAACACCAATGCGGGTGGAACACTGCCCCGAGATGAAACCACCGACACCACTGCTCGCACAAAACAGCCAAATTCAGGCCATTTTCCGCCCGCAAAGGTGTCACGGGTTTCATGCACCGGTCAAGTCCTGTGGAGTGGTGTAATCGTTTTGTGTCCTTCGGAGTGGGTTATG
>CAUTGT010000299.1:0-2535 GCA_963537735.1 uncultured Actinomycetaceae bacterium
GCGCACGCACGCACCCGAAATCTCGTGCGCATCGCGGAACGGAACCCCCCGCTTGACGAGCCACTCAGCGATGTCCGTCGCGAGCGAGAATCCCTGGGGAGCCAGCTCCTCGAGGCGATCGAGATGAATCGTCATCGTGTCAATCATGCCCGCGACGGCCGGACACAGGACATCCAGGGTGTCGATCTGGTCGAACACCGGCTCCTTGTCTTCCTGAAGATCGCGGTCATAGGCGAGCGGGATGCCCTTGAGTACCGCGAGCAGGCCGGTCAGATCACCGATGAGGCGTCCGGCCTTGCCGCGGGCCAGCTCCGCGACGTCGGGGTTCTTCTTCTGCGGCATGATCGACGAACCCGTGGAGTACGAGTCGTCCAGCGTCACGTAGCCGAACTCCTTCGTATTCCAGATGACGATCTCCTCAGACAGGCGTGAAATGTCGATGCCGATCTGGGCACACACGAACGCGAACTCCGCGACCACGTCACGTGCGGCCGTGCCGTCGATCGAGTTTTCGACGGAGTCGGTGAAGCCGAGAGCGGCCGCGATGCGACGCGGATCCATGCCGAGGGTATTACCGGCGAGCGCACCGGAGCCGTACGGGGAGATAGCCGCGCGCTTGTCCCAGTCACGCAGGCGCGCGACGTCGCGCAGCAGCGGCCACACGTGCGCCAGCAGGTGATGAGCGACGAGTACGGGCTGCGCGTGCTGCATGTGCGTGCGGCCTGGCATGACGGCGTCGCCGGCACGCACAGCCTGCCCGACGAGAGCCTGAGCGATATCAAGAACGCGACCGGCCAGGTGACGCGCCTCCTCGCGCAGGTACACGCGAATGAGCGTGGCGATCTGATCGTTACGGGAGCGGCCCGCACGGAGCTTGCCGCCCAGCGTCGCTCCGGCTCGCTCGATGAGGCCACGCTCGAGCGCGGTGTGGACGTCTTCATCGTCGGCAGCAGGCACAAATGCACCGGAGGCGACATCCGCGTCCAGGCGGGCCAACGCATCATGCATGTCGGCGCACTCCTGGTCGGTCAGCAGTCCGACGCGATGCAGCTCATCAGCGTGCGCATGCGAACCGGCGATATCCACGTGTGCCAGGCGGAAGTCGAAGTGCGTCGACACGCTCAGTGCAGCCAGTGCCTGTGAAGGACCTCCAGAAAAACGGCCACCCCACAGCGAGACGTGCGTTTCGGACTGCGACATGAGATTCCTCCTGGGTCGGGGATGACGATTGTCTTCGTATGTTTTAAGAATATTCGAGATGTTGGCGGGCCGCCGACGGCCACACCACGGGAACCTCGCCTCGGACCTTCACCCACGTCGCAATGATCACGAACAGCATCCAGTTACCTTCGAAGAGCATGCGCGACTCGGTAAACGACTGGATGAACATCGCGATGATGATGACCGCCGGAATGACGTCCCACAGGTTGTCGTCGATGTGGGCGACCGCGACTTTAACGACGCGGTAGAGCGTCCAGACGATAGCGACGGTAACCACGGCTGCGCCCACGAAGCCGGTCGTCAGTGCCGCCTCAACATACACGTTGTGCGCCTGATTGGTCGGCGTCCCATCGGGACGGATCACGAGCGACGCAAAGGGTTCCATCCACGTGGGCCAACCAATGAACCAGCCCCACCCGCCGATCGGACGCTGCCAAACGAGCGGCTCGACGGCGTGCCAGATGACGGAACGCCCGCTCATGTCGGGGCTCCGACCGAAAGCGTCGGCGATCATGTGCCGGCAGAAGAACGCTGCGATTGCGGTGAGAACACCGACGCCCGCGAACATGCCCACGACGCGTAGACGAAGGTGCACCGGAACGCGGCGCTGAACGACCAGGCCCGCGATAACGACCAGGCACCCGACCGTCGACAGAGCAACCGTCGCGGACTGGGTCAACAACATGACGACGCCACACGCCGCCAGCCAGAGCATCGTCGACAGGCGTGCCGCACGTGTCTGCATGTATCGCAGAATCAGGCACACTGCCAGCAAGAGCGCCACAAAAGCCAGGGGGTTTCTGTTGCCCGGGAAGCCCTGAATCGGTCCTCCCTGAAGGAGGTGGCCATCCACCCAGTAGTAGGAGGCGGGAAGCAGGCCCCTCCCCCACATGATGGGAGGTGCGAGCGGGCCGTGCCCAAAGAAAGCAACCAGGGCCTCGAGAACGAACGATGAGCCGATGATCCACTGAAACGCGAGGATGAGGGCGCCCACGAGCTCGGTGAGCGGCAACGCGACGGCCACGGCAATCGAGACGAGTGTCAGGGCTACAGACAACACCGCGTACTGCGCGCTTTGTAGCGGCGCTACCGACCAAACACACGACAGAGCGCACCAGGCGACGAAGAGACACGTGGTGGTCGGAAAACGACGCAGCGACAGCGAGCGCCCGGAGGTACGGAAGAGCACCACGAACGACACAAGCAGGATCAGCATCGGCACAAGCGAACCGATATCCCCGAAGATGCCACGAACGCCCTTGCCGGCAAAGCCGACAAAGAACATCGCAGCAACCGTGTAGCGCATCATGCGCG
>CAUTGT010000300.1:0-2534 GCA_963537735.1 uncultured Actinomycetaceae bacterium
GGGCCATCGAGAAACAATCGGTGGCCCCGCATTCGTTGACCATCATTGACGTCGCTGGGCGTCACGTGACCCCCTTCCCGGCCGACCGAGTTCCCGAGGGAGCGCAGCTCGTGCGCGTCGGCCGTGCCCGCAACCTGGGTGACGCCATCAAGCGCGCACGTGCCCAGGGAGCCGCTTTTACCTCGGAACAGTGGTGGTGGATCCTGCACGAGGACAGTGCTCCTGAGCCCGAGTGTCTCGACGAGCTGATCCAAGCCGCCACCGTTGGCAGGACCGTCGGTGCCGTCGGCGTCAAACAGATGAGCTGGGACGGAAGCCGCCTCCTCGAACTGGGAATTTTCGCAACGGCGAGTGCCCGTCGTCTCGAGCGCGTCGGCGACGACGACATTGACCAGGGGCAGTACGACGGCACGAGTGACGTTCTCGCCGTCGACACCGCCGGCCTGTTCATCAGCGCCGAGGCCTATGAGACCGTCGGAGGGTTCGACACGGCGCTCGGGCCCTTCGGTGACGGGCTCGACCTGGGGCGTAGGCTCCACCTGGCCGGATACCGCGTGATCGTCGCCCCCAAGGCCCGCGTGCGTCACGCCCGCGTATCGCTCTACTCTGGCCTCGACGCCGCCCATGACACGGAGCACAGCGAGCCGACGGGCGATATTTCGGATGGCATCGCCGACGGCGACGTCGCGACCGACGGCTCGTTCCGTAAGCGCCGCTATGCCCAGATGTACAACTGGTGCAAGGCTGTTCCTGCATTCCTTCTTCCCTTCCTGGCCCTGTGGCTGCTCGTGTGGAGCCCCGCTCGCGCGCTGGGACGGATCCTCACGGGGCGCGCCTCGCTGGCGCTGCCCGAAATGGGAGCGCTCGTCTCTCTCATTGGTGCGACACCGCGCCTCCTCGCCGGTCGTGCCCGCGCCGCCCAATCTCGGAGCGTTCCGCGCTCTGCCCTGCGCGCCCTCGAGACGGCTCCCGCCTCGCTGCGCAAGGAACCGGCCGGTGTCGACGAAGACGAGCACGGGGAGCGCATTGATCCGCTCATCGTCTCCTCGATGCGGCGCTACCGCGTCCGTTCCGCATCCGCCTGCCTCGGCCTCGCTCTCGTTACCTCGTTGATCGCCGCCGCCCAGTGGTGGGGGACCTCTGCCGGCCTCGTCGGTGGAGCGTGGGTGTCCATGCCCGCGACCTGGACCGAGCTGTGGAATGCCGCATGGTCAGCGTGGGTGCCTGGCGGCGACGGATATGCGGGCGGCGCAGACCCCCTCACGATCGTGCTGGCGCTCCTGAGCGCACCCCTCGCGCCGCTGGGAATCAGCCCCGGAGCGCTCGCGACATTCCTGCTTGTAGCCTCCAGTCCGCTCGCGGCGATGGTCGCCTGGATCCCGAGCCGTAGCCTCAGTGCCTCGCTGCGCGTGCGTTTCCTCGCCTCGCTGGCCTGGGCTGTCGCGCCCGCACTGATGCTGAGTGCGACCCACGGCGTCCTCGCCGGGACGCTCGCCCACATCGTGTTGCCCGTTTTCGCTGCGTTCTGCGTCGGTACGCCCCAGCCTCTGCTCGTGGCGGGTGCCTCCGGCGTTGAGCCCGCGCCCCTGGCACCCCGCGGCATCAACGCAGGATGCGCTGGCCTCGCGCTTGTCATCCTGTCCTGCTGTGCACCGTGGACGCTGCCCGTCGCTGTGCTCGCGCTCGCGTGGCGCTCCCGGCGCAGCCTTCTCGTGGCCCTGCCTGCGCTGACGCTTCTCCTGCCCACCTATGCCTCGATCCTGGTGCGCCCCGCCGCATGGCCGGCGCTCGCCTCCACGAGCGGAGGCATCCACGCCTACACCCGCGCCCCCTCGTGGATGGCGCTGATCGGTCTGCCCGCCGCCCCCTCGAGCCAGCTCGAGGCCCTCGCGCTGGGCGTCGTCGGTGGAGGCGCTGCGATGCTGGCCATCGTTGCCCTGATTCGCTCGCGTTCGCGCGGCGCGATGGCCACCTTCTGCTGCGCTGTTATCGCCTCAGCACTCGCCTGGGTTGCCTCCCACGTTGGCGTGGGTATGACCGGTGCGTCGGTGGCTTCCGCGTGGGCGTCGCCCGCACTGTCCCTCGCCTTTGGCTTGCTGGTGATCCTGTCGACGCGCGCGAAGCTCGCGCTGCCTGCCGACTCGGATAGTGAGAGGCAGGCATGGGATGCCTCCAGGCCGTTCGTGTTGCGTGCTTCGGGGGCCCTCGTTGCCATCGCCCTCCTCGGATCGGCATCCGCCGTGAGCGTGTCCGCCGTCGCGAGTCGCTCCAACGCCGACGAGATTCCGACCTTCACGATGTCCCAGCGCGAGACGGTGTCCGCCCTGTCATCGCCCATCGTCTCCGCCGTCGCATCCCAGGCGCAGCATTCTACGCGCGCCGGACGCATCCTCGTTCTCGACGGCGACCCGACCACCGACACCGTCAACGCCATGCTGTGGCGTGGAAACGGCCCGTCGCTCACGGCGTCAACCCCGGCCATTCACGCCCTCACTCTCGCCCAAGCGCGCAACGGTGCAGCAACGGGTACCCTG
>CAUTGT010000301.1:0-2530 GCA_963537735.1 uncultured Actinomycetaceae bacterium
CGCGTGGGCGTGCGCGTCGTCCAGCTCAAGGGCGGGGCGTCCTTCTCCGAGAGGGCGACGCACGATTTTGAGATCATGCGTTCCTTTTGTGAGGCCTTCGGTGCGGAGCCGCGCTACCTGCCGCTGCCCGTGATCTTCCAGGACACGGCGATGCTCTCGATTGTGCGCCGCGACCGGTCGATCGAGCGGATCCTGGAGGAGGGGCGCGGGGTGGACGTGGCGGTGTTTACCGTCGGTTCCCTGGGACGCGAGGCCCTCTCGCTCAACCTCGGCCAGCTCGAGGACGACGAGGTGGAGGCGCTCCTGCGCGACGCGGTCGGGGACGCGTGCTCGCGATTTTTCACGCGCGAGGGCGATGTCGCCCTGGCCTCGGTCGACCGCAGGACGGTCGGCATCACGCTTGACGAGCTGCGATCTCGCCCCGTGAGGGTACTCGTTGCTGGCGGGCGCGATAAAGCGGAGGCGCTAGACACGGCGCTTCACATGGGGTTGGCCACGCATCTGGTGGTCGACCAGGACCTGGCCCTCGCGCTGCTGGAACGGCCGCGTGGGGCAACCCCGCACGGGGTGCGCGATAGCACCCCAAGCGGATGAGAACATTTGTCAAAGTACTCGTTGACACATTTCAATTGCACGGCATAGCCTTGCGACAAGGGTAAAGAAGCCTCGACGGAGCCCCGGCTCCTCGACACCACAGGAGGACACATGCGCTCGACACCGCACATCAACCCCACCGCCCCCATCGCGCCGACGATCCTCCTGCCCGGAGACCCGCTGCGCGCGAAGTTCATCGCCGAGACCTACCTGGAGGATGCGCAGCAGTTCAACGCCGTGCGCAACATGCTGGGCTACACCGGCACCTACCGCGGCACCCCGGTGTCCGTCATGGGATCGGGCATGGGCATCCCCTCGATCTCGCTGTACGCCCACGAGCTGATTCACGAGTTCGGCTGCACGCGCCTCGTGCGCGTGGGAACGTGCGGTGCCCTACAGCCAGACGTCAAGCTGTACGACGTCGTGGTCGCCCAGGCCGCGTGCTCGAACTCGGCATTCCTCGATCAGTACCAGATCCCCGGCTCCTATGCCCCGATCGGCTCCTTCCGCCTCATCGATGACGTCGTGCGCCGCGCCCGCGAGGCCGACGTGCCGATCCACGTGGGCAACATTCTCTCCTCTGACACGTTCTACAACGCGAACCCGACCTTCAACGAGGCCTGGCAGCGCATGGGCGTGCTCGCGGTCGAGATGGAGTCCGCGGGCCTGTACGCGACCGCTGCCCACGCGGGCGTCGAGGCCGTGGGTATCTTTACGGTTTCGGACTCCCTGGTCACGGGCGAGGCTACCGACGCTCAGGCGCGGCAGACGTCCTTTACCACCATGATGGAGCTGGCCCTGCCCCTGGCCCAGCTGTGATGCGACAAGAAAGTAGTTCTATGAACAAGCGTGACGTGGCCGCGATGATCGACCACACGATCCTCAAGCCCGAGGCCACCCAGGCGGACGTTGCCCGCATCGTCGAGGAGGGCGCCGCAGCTGGCACCTTCTCGGTGTGCGTGTCCCCCTCGATGCTGCCCCTGGATGTTCCCGAGGGCCTGAAGGTCGCCTGCGTGGTCGGCTTCCCCTCGGGTGCGGTCAAGCCTCAGGTCAAGGCCTTCGAGGCGGCCCAGGCCGTCGCCGATGGCGCGGACGAGATTGACATGGTCATCAATATCGAGCTGGTGAAGGACGCGCGCCTGCGCGAGCTCGAAGAGGAGATTGCGGCCGTGCGCCGCGTCGTCCCCGCCCCGCGCGTCCTCAAGGTCATCATCGAGTCCGCCGCCCTGACCGACGACGAGATCGTCGCTGCGTGCACGGCCTCGATGGCCGCGGGTGCGGACTTCGTCAAGACCTCGACGGGCTTCCACCCCGCGGGTGGCGCCTCGACCCACGCGGTTGCGCTCATGCGCGCCACGGTCGGCGATGCCCTGGGAGTCAAGGCCTCGGGTGGTATCCGAGATGCGCAGACCGCCCTGGCCATGATCGAGGCCGGAGCCTCTCGCCTGGGAGTGTCCGCAACGACCGCCATCCTGGCGGGACTGGAGGACTGAGACGATGGAGCTGCTCGAACGCGCCCGCCAGTGGGCGAGCCACGACCCGGATCCCGCCACGGCCTCGGCTCTGAGCGCCGACATCGAGGCCGCGGAGCGCGGCGACGAGGAGGCGGCAGCCCGCGTGGGTGCGGCCATGAACGGCCCCCTCCAGTTCGGCACCGCCGGCCTGCGAGGCGTCGTGGGACCGGGCGAGTCCCGCATGAACCTCGCGGTCGTCATCCGCGCGACCGCCGGCCTGTGCGAGGTCGTCAAGCGCCACGCGACGGGCACCCCCACGCTGGTCGTCGGCTGCGACGCCCGCTACGGGTCCTCCGAGTTCGCCACGGCCGCCTGCCGCGTGGCCTCCGCCGCCGGCGTGCGCGTGCTCGCGCTGCCCCAGGCCAACCCGACCCCGCTGACCTCCTTCTCGATGCTGCACTTCGACGCGGACGCGGGCGTCA
>CAUTGT010000302.1:0-2524 GCA_963537735.1 uncultured Actinomycetaceae bacterium
AGTACGGCCGCGCCACGCCCGAGGCCCTCGTCGAGTCCGCGATCTGGGAAGCCTCGCTGTTCGAGGAAAACGACTTCCACGACTTCAAGATTTCGGTCAAGCACCACGACGTGCTCACCATGATCCAGGCCTACCGCATGCTCTCCGAGGCGGGGGATTGGCCCCTGCACCTGGGCGTCACCGAGGCTGGCCCCGCCTTCCAGGGCACCATTAAGTCCGTGTCCGCTTTCTCGGTGCTCCTTGCCGAGGGCATCGGCGACACGATCCGCGTCTCCCTGTCGGCCCCTCCCGTTGAGGAGATCAAGGTGGGAACGAAGATGCTGGAATTCATGGGGCTGCGCGAGAAGACGCTCGAGATCGTCTCGTGCCCGTCGTGTGGTCGCGCCCAGGTGGACGTGTGGACGCTCGCCGAGGATGTTACCGAGGGACTGAAGGACCTGACCGTCCCGCTGCGCGTGGCTGTCATGGGCTGCGTCGTCAACGGCCCGGGCGAGGCTCGCGAGGCCGACCTGGGTGTCGCCTCCGGTAACGGTAAGGGCCAGATCTTCATCCGCGGCGAGGTCGTCGAGACCGTTCCCGAGGATCAGATCGTCGAGACCCTCATCCGCCGCGCGAACGCCCTCGCCGAGGAACTGGGCCTCGAGCCCGGTTCCGGCGCCGTCGAGGTCGCCCCGATCACCGCCCCGGACGTCAAGCTCCCGGGCATCGACTTCTAAGTTTTCCCTAGGAGCAACACATGCGTATTCGCACTCTTGCCTGTCTGTCTCTCGTCGCCGGCGCCTGCGCCGTTGCGGCCACCGGCTTCCCTCGTCGCATCGGCCTGACGGCGTCCCAGGCGGACGTGTCCCTCCCGGGCGACCTCATCCTCCCCGGCGCGAACGTCGTGGTTGATCGTGGCATCGCGATCGATGCGCCCGCGTCCGTTGTGTGGGACGTCCTCGGCCACGTGTTCGAGCCGGAGGACGAGTCCACGATCATCGACATTGAGGACGAGGACCACATCCTCATGCGCGTCGCGCCGCCGGCAGCCCCCGAAGGAGCCGAGGCCTCGGGCACGTGCGTCATCGCTCTGCTGCCGCTCTCGCCCTCACGCACGCTTCTGCATATCCGTGAACGTCACGAGGCGCAGGGACGCGACCGTGCGCTCGTGTGGGCGGGCGTCGCAGCCGAGTCGCTGTCGTCGCTGTCGATGCTGCGCGATCTGCGCGATGCATGCGTCGGCGGGCTCGTTGATGCCTGATTAGTCTCGTTTCCGCCGTTTCGGTTGGACATTACTCCCCGTTGGTGTTGTAGTATCGCCCTGTACGCAACGCCAACGGGGATGTTGCATTGTCCGAAGGGGGACGCATGGTCGCACACTCCACCGCCGTCATCGCACTGGTCGGTCTCGTCATCGCATCCGTGTGGGCGTGGGCGTGGCTCGGTTTCGGCGCGAGCGCCCGTCGTATGGCAGTGCGCCTGGAGATTGGCGGTGGAAGCGCCGCTGGTGAGATGTCTGCGCTCGTGTGGCCCCTCATGCCTTTCCTGTCCGTCCTGTGGTTCCTGACGGGGGACCTTGTGGCCCGCGAGGCCTCCGGCTTCGATACGGCAGGCCCCTGCATGCTTATCGCGCTTGTTCTTGCTGCGATGGTGGGTGTTGCCGTGCGCGCCCTGTACCTGGGTGGGCTTCCCGCGTGGGCATACCCGGGCTGGATGGCTCGCCGCTACTACGCCTCGCACCCGGGTGCCCGCGAGCGTGAGCTCGGCGCCCGCGCGGTCATCTGACGGCCATAGCGTTGCCTCGATGAGGGGCTCCACGGCTGTGCCGGTGGCCCCAGGGCCTTTGCGTGCCGTACTCTTGGAGCATGCTTCGAAATCTCTCGACTTTCTTCCTGCGAACCCTGCGTGAAGACCCGGCCGACGCCGAGGTCAATTCGCACAAGCTTCTGGTGCGTGCCGGCTACATCCGCCGCTCCGCCCCCGGCATCTACACGTGGCTGCCCCTCGGCCTGCGCACGCTGCGCAAGATTGAGGACATCGTCCGCGAGGAGATGGACGCGATGGGCGCTCAGGAGGTGCACTTCCCGGGCCTGATCCCCGCCGAGCCCTACAAGGCAACGAACCGCTGGGAAGAGTACGGTCCGACGCTGTTCAAGCTCAACGACCGTAAGGGCGGCGACTACCTGCTTGCCCCCACGCACGAGGAGATGTTCACCCTGCTGGTGAAGGACATGTACTCCTCGTACAAGGACCTGCCCGCCACGCTGTACCAGATTCAGACGAAGTACCGTGACGAGGCCCGCCCGCGCGCCGGCCTGATCCGCGGCCGCGAGTTCGTCATGAAGGACGCCTACTCCTTCGACATCGACGACGAGGGCCTGAACGCCTCTTACCAGGCCGAGCGCGACACCTACGAGCGCATCTTCCAGCGCCTGGGCCTGCGCTACGTCATCGTCTCCGCGATGAGCGGCGCGATGGGCGGCTCGCGCTCCGAGGAGTTCCTGCACCCATCGCCGATCGGTGAGGACACCTTCGTGGCGTCCCC
>CAUTGT010000303.1:0-2517 GCA_963537735.1 uncultured Actinomycetaceae bacterium
ATCAGGTTACCGACGGCCCCACCCGCCAGCAGCGCAATCGCCAGCAGCGTCGACGCGCGGTGCACGCGCCGAGCCATCACAACCAGTACGCCGATGATGACGACTGTGAAGATCGTCAGAATCCACGTCTTGCCTGCGCCGAAGGAGAAGGCGGCACCCGAATTGTGCACGAGGGACAGCGACAGCCACTGCCCGATGAGCGGGCGCGGCGCTTGGCCGTCAAGGGCTGTGCGCGCCCACATCTTTGACGCCTGATCGGTGGCAATAGCGGCAACGAACACGAGGCCCGCGAACATCCACGTCGCGCGCGCGTGGGTCGGGTGGGAGGAGTCAGCCATAGTTCCCTATCTTAAACGAGCGGCGGCGGCGCACCACGAAGTGCACCGCCGCCGGTCAAAGCGATTGCGATCAGTTCTCGCCGTTGTCGACCTCTTTGAGGAGGGTCTCGAGGTGGTTGCGCAGGTTCGAACGGTACTCGGCCTCGAAGGTGCGCAGGCCGTTGATCTTGTTCTCGAGCAGCTCGCGCTCCTGGTCGAGCTGGGAGAGCAGCGAGTCCTTCTGCTTCTGGGCGTCGGAGATGATCGCGTCGCGCTCGGCGTTGGCCTCGGCGATGATCTTCGCGGCCTGCTCTTCGCCGTCGCGCACGTACTCGTCGTGGACGCGCTGGGCGAGGGCCAGCATGGAGGTGGCGGACTCCGCATCCTGCGGGCCGGTGAGGGCCGGAGCGGCGGGGGCCGGGGTCTCGACGACCGGGGCTGCCACGGGGGCGGGGGTCTCGGCCGGCGTGTAGTCGGAGTTGGACAGCTCGGCGATGCGGCGCTCAGCGGCCTCGAGCTTTTCCTTCAGATCCTGGTTCTCCATCTGCAGGGAGTAGATGGTGGAGACAACCTCGTCGAGGAACTCGTCAACCTCGTCCTGGTCGTATCCCTCGCGGAACTTGACGTACTGGAACTTCTTGTTGAGGACATCCTCGGTAGTGAGCAGGGCCATTTCTTCGCCTCTCGGTCGTTTCGATTGGACGCGCGGAAACCGCGCGCCTGGACGACCGGAAAGGCCGCCCGCTATCACGTCACGAAAATAATAACTGAAATTGTCACACTAGCAACATCCATCACGAGGTGAGGGACGCTTTTGTGGGGCCTCTCATCCCCCTTTTTGAGCTCTACAGGCTCCAAAAGTATAGGAAACTAGCGAAACGCTGCCCAACGATAAGCACCAGGAATAAGAGCATGAAACCGACATCGATTGCCATGCCACCACCGAGGCGCAGGGGCGGAACGAAGCGCCCAATCCAACGGATCGGAGGATCAGTCAGCGCGTAGAGAACATTCGCAAGGACGAGCACAATCCCACTCGGGCGCCATCCGCGCGCGAAAAACGGAACCCAGTCCAGAATGACGCGCGCGAACAGCACCATCATGTAGAGATTGATGAGAACGCTCAGCCCCCACCCGATCCAGCCAAGAATGGCCACGAGCGACCTCAGCCCTGGTTGTAGAGGGAGCCGCGACGGCCAGAGGTGTTGTCGCCCGCGACCTCGACCGTGGCCGGGGACAGCAGGAAGACTCGGTTGGTGACGCGCTCGATGACGCCGTGCAGGCCGAAGGTCAGGCCGGCTGCGAAGTCAACCAGTCGACGCGCCTCTTCCTCGCCCATGTCGGTGAGGTTGATAATGACGGGCGTGCCATCTCGGAACGCCTCGCCGATCGTGACGGCGTCGGAGTAGGCGGTGGGGTGGATCGTCACAATGCGCGTGAGATCCTCGGCCGGCTCATCACGGCGGATACTGGTCAGGGTCGGGCGGGACACGGGAGTAATGTCGGCCACGGGAGCTACCTCTTCCATCTCGTCGAATTCATCGAATTCATCGATGGGCTCCTCCGGTGAGTACCAGCCCATGAACTTACGTGCGCGTGCACCGAACGACTCGCTCATTGTTCCTCCTTCAGCCGATGCATAGCCACAAGCTACAGTTACCGAGCGGCATCGCCGAGCAGGGCGCTCGGCGCGTCGCGAGGAGCGCACCGGCGAGCCTCATCACGGGGTTTTTCCGCGTCGACATCAGGGCAGGAAAAGCCGCCGGCCCGCGACTCTCTCGAAGGCACGGGCGCCAGTCAGGCGGGAACAATGATGAGCGCCTGGCGGCCGCAGGACGAGTCGGCTCGATACGAGAAGAGGTCGGCATCCTCGAGGGTGCAGCGATCATCGATGCCCACTCTCACGCCCCGGGCAGCCAGCGACGAGGCCGCAGCGCCGGGCAGGTCGAGTGCGGGAGTGCCCCACGACGTGACAGAACGGATGCCGGGCATGAGCGTTTCGCTCTCATCGGCCATGTCGGCGGGCACCTCGTAGCAGCACCCGCAGATCGCCGGGCCAATCAAGGCGTCGATCGGGCCGCCGTCGAGGCTGCGGATGCGTTGGACGGTCTCCTCAAGGATCCCACCGAGCAGGCCACGCCGACCCGCGTGCACGGCTGCGACGATCCGACCGGAGGTGGCCGAAAACACGATGGGCAAG
>CAUTGT010000304.1:0-2509 GCA_963537735.1 uncultured Actinomycetaceae bacterium
ACCACGTCGACCTCGGGGGCGTAGCCCGCCAGCGCGTTCGGGAAGAGCAGCGTCGTGAGGTCCTCGGCGGTGTGGAAGGTGAAGGTTTCCCAGATGCCCGCCAGGGCCTTGAAGTACTCGCCCACGTAGCCGGCGTACGCCGACGGCGTGGTGCGCGCCTGAGCCCAGAAGCCCGAGATCATCGCCCAGCGGGTGTCGTTGGGGATCGAGGTGTCGGTGAGGACCTTGTCCCACACGTCGGCCTTGATCCACTCGCCCTCGCGGGCCGCACGAGCGGCGGCCGCGTTCTGGTGGCCGGTCATCGTGTCGTCGGTGGCCTCCAGGGCTGCGATGTCCTCCTCGGTGGCGGCGTTCCCGCGCACGAGAGCGATCAGCAGGTCCCACTTGAGGTCGACGTCGAGGTCCAGGCCATCCAGGGTCTGGGTGCCGTCGTAGAGGGCTCGGATGGCCTCGAACTGCTCGGGGCTGGTCGCGTTGCGTGCCGCGGCGGCGACGAGCATGCGCTGCGCGTCGGAGCCGGAGGCGGCCGTGCGAGCCAAGAGGAGCAGGCGACGGCCCGTATCCTCGGCGGCCTCAGCGCGGTAGTTCGGCGCCACGAAGGTGCGCACGGCCTCGTCGATGTGGCGCAGGGTGAGCGTCAGGAGGCTCATGTTGTCCTCGACGGGAACTGCACGCAGTGCCAGGTTCAGGTAGTCGCGTGCCGGCATCTCGCCGTCGCGGGTCATGTCCCAGGCGGATGCCATGACGACACCGCGGGTCAGGGAGTCCGTGAACTTGGTGATGTTGTTGATTGCGAAGGCCAGCGACTGCTCGTCGAGGCGGACCTTGGCGTAGCCGAGGTCGCCGTCGTTGACGAGGATGAAGTCCGGGCGGGCGATGCCCGCGGCGGCCTCGATCACCGTCGAAGCGCCATCAATGTCGAGCTCCTCGCGGAAGACCTGGGCCAGCGCGCCCTCCTCGGTCAGCGAGTAGCCGGCCACGCCCATGCGGTGCGGGCGCAGCGAAGCACCCTCGGAGAAGGCTTCCTGGGTGATCTCGAGGCGCTCGATCGTGCCGTCCTCGGCGGTCGTGATGACCGGACGCAGGAGGGTCACGCCGGCTTCCTCCAGCCACACCTTCGACCACGAGGCCAGGTCGCGGCCCGAGGCGGCGGCCAGCTCGGAGAGCAGGTCGTCCAGCGTGGCGTTGGCGTAGGAGTGCTTCGTCAGGTACTCGTGCAGGCCCGCGAAGAAGGCGTCGCGTCCCACGTAGGAGACGAGCTGGCGCAGCACGGAGGCGCCCTTGGCGTAGGTGATGCCGTCGAAGTTGACCTCGACGTCGGCCAGGTCGCGGATTTCGGCCGTGATCGGGTGGGTCGTGGGCAGCTGATCCTGCTTGAGGCCCCAGTCCTTGCGGACCATGAAGCCCGTCCACCCTTCGGTGTACTTGGTGGCCTCGGCCAGAGCCAGGTGGCTCATGAACTCGGCGAAGGACTCGTTGAGCCACAGGTCGTTCCACCACTTCATGGTGACCAGGTCGCCGAACCACATGTGCGCGAGCTCGTGCAGGATCGTGTTGGCACGAGCCTCCATCTGAGCCTCGGTGGGACGCGTACGGAACACGTAGGCGTCGCGGAAGGTGACGCAGCCGGCGTTCTCCATGGCGCCCGCGTTGTACTCGGGGACGAAGATCTGGTCGTACTTGGTGAAGGGGTAGGCGATGCCGTACGCGCCCTCGAAGAACTCGAAGCCCTGACGGGTGATCTCGATGATCTCATCGGCATCCAGGTGCTCGACGATCGAGGCGCGGGCGTAGACACCCAGGTCGATCGTGCGGCCGTCGGAGGAGGTCAGCGTGGCCGTCGTGCCCTCGTAGGGGCCGGCGACGATCGCGGTGATGTAGGTCGACATCACCTCGGTGGTCGCGAAGCGGTAGACCCAGGCCTCGCCCTCTTCCTCGGGGGTCGGGGTCGGCGCGTTGGAGAAGACCTTCCAGCCCTTGGGGGCCTTGACCGTCAGGGTGAAGGTGGACTTCAGGTCAGGCTGTTCGAAGGTCGTGTAGACGCGGCGGGCATCCGGGACCTCGAACTGGGAGTAGGTGTAGGCCTGGCCGTCGGCAGGGTCGACGAAGCGGTGCAGGCCCTCGCCCGTGTGCATGTACTGGCAGGACGCCTCAACTTCGAGGACGTTGTGCTCAGCAAGGTTCTCCAGCGCGATGCGGTTGTCCTGGTGCACCGTGAAGGGGTCCAGGGCGTTTCCGTTCAGCGTGATCGAGTGGACGTTGTTGGACACGAGGTCAGCGAACGTGGAGGCGCCTTCGCGCGCGTCGAACTCGATGCGGGTGAATGAACCGAAGTCGGTGTCTCCGCGCGTGAGGTCCAGAGAGATCTCATAGCGGGTCACAGAGGAAATGATCGAGGCGCGCTCGGTCGCTTCCTCGCGAGTCAGGTTCAGGCCTGGCATGGGTTGCCTTTCCGTCGATGGAATGGGGGCGCTGTTGCGCTCAACATTCCTATGTTGTCATGTGTTGG
>CAUTGT010000305.1:0-2503 GCA_963537735.1 uncultured Actinomycetaceae bacterium
ACACCACGATCTTGTACAGCCAGTAGGCGAACAGCGCGACGTTGGCCGCGAGCGCCAGGGCCGCGCACACGATGTTCGCGCGCGGGTCCATGGTCGCGAAGTTGAAGATGTCCGAGGGAGGGACCAAGACCTCGGGCAGGAGGGTGTTCATGGAGATCCAGAAGACCAGAGTGAAGCAGCGGAACCAGATCCACTGGCCCTTCGCCCACGTGAACGCGGGGATCGTGCAGGCGAGCAGCAGGGCGAGCGTGCAGTACCACGTGTAGTCGGCCAGCGAGTTGTACAAGAACGCGTGGTTCCACAGGTCGTAGGCGATCACCCAGGGCCACACCATGTCCACCCAGATAAGGCCGCGCACGGAACGCTTGCCGGGTGAGGTCACGATGATCTTGCCCAGGCCCGTGATCGTGATGATGTTGAGCAGGCCAGCCGCGGCGGACAGGAGGTTCCAGTACCCGCCGATCGTGCGAAAGCCCGTCTCCGGGTCGATACCAACGTGGCGGGCGCTAAGGTTGGCGGCGACCTCCTGGTACCACTGCTGGGAGTGCAGCTCGGCGGTGACGCCCCGGGCCTCGGGCAGGCCTGCGATCATGTCGATCGTGTGCGCGTCGTTCACGCCCTTCAGGCACTGCCAGTCAGCGCCGCACGCGTAGTACGAATCCGCGTTGAACCAGATCGTCAGGTCGCGGATGTTCGCCTCCATAATGTTGACGGCCAGGCCGATCCACAGGGCCACGCCCAGCCAGATCGCATACTTGTGCGCCTTGACGGGGTTGCGCTTCGCGTACACCAGTACCGCGCCCGTCATGGTGGCGGTGAGGATCATGATCGCGTACTTGCCGAACGGGAACCACCCCACCATCGGCGTCCCGTGGATCCACGCGTAGGGCATGAGGGCGATGCCGCCCACGGTCCACACGGCGAAGATCGTCCAGTTCCACCGCCGGTTAATCTCCGCAACGGCAATCTGGGCGGCAAGCACCAGCAGCCAGATGAGATAGACCTTGGGAGTCCCAAGCTCCCACAGGAAAAGCGAGTCCACGGCATTCTCCTTCGAACGCACAACCGGGCTAATAGTTGTCGGCTATCATAATCCGAAACACTAACCTAGCGTGCGGGGTTCACCGTCGAATCCCCGTCGTTCCGGGGCTCCCCACGGGCCAGCGCCAGCGCGGGCACGCCTCGTCAATTCCTCAAGGAGGAGGACCCATGACACGCCTACCCCGTCGTACCCTCTGCACCGCCGGCCTCGCCGGGACGGCCGCACTCCTGGGAGGCATGTACGCCTTCAGCCAGCTCAGCGGCAAGGCCACGCCCAAGGAGCAGGCCTGGCACTACCCGGGCGACGACCTCATCGACGCCAACTACGACAACGGCTACTCCTCGACCTACGCGATCACGATCGACGCGCCCGCCTACGCGGTGTGGCGGCTCTTCAAGCAGATCGGCGCGGAAAAGTCCGGATCCTTCTCCTCGGAGTACCTCGAACGCGTCTTCGCGCGCCTGCCCTTCTTCAACTCCTACGAGATCCAAGAGGAGTTCCAGCAGCCCGACTCGATGGTGCCCGGCGACATCGCGGCCTTCGACTTCCACGGCATGTCGATGGAATGGGCGGACGTCGTGCCCGGCAAGTACATGGTCCAGTGGGTCGACACGAAGAACCCGCCCAAGGCGCCCGGCTCCTACGCGTTCCGATTCCCCGGGATGACAAACTTCGCGGCCGCCTGGTGCTTCTACATGGTGCCCCTGTCGGGCGGACGCACGCGACTGATCAACCACTGGCGCATCGGCTACGAGCCCGCCTCCCCCGCCATGAAGGCCCTGAACTGGATCAACATCGAGTTCATCGGAGGCTGCATGACCCACCTGCAAAACCTCTACGTCAAGCGAGTCCTCGAGTTCAAGAAGAAGCAGCATCTGACGGGCCGCTTCATGCGCGGCATGCTGGGCGGACGTTTCTTCAACTCGGGCACGCCCGCGGGGCGCTACGACGGGACGCCCCTGTTCGAGGAGACCTTCACGCAGTGGTTCCGCTACGGACGGTCCGCCCCAGCCGTCGCCGAGATCCGCCCGCCCGTCACCAACGACCCCTCCTGGCCACCGACCGGCGCGGACAGCCCGTGGGCGAGCGAGGTCGACGCCTCCTACTTCGAGGGTTGGACCGAACCCGCCTTCTCCTGGGAGGAGCAGATCCGCCAGAAGATGGAGCGCACCTACCTGCCCAATTGGGGCAAGGAGCAGCGCTGATGGGCGCCGTCACTCCCCCGGACTACCCGACGCTCTTCTTCTTCGAGGTCGGCCAGTGGTGGGACTACGCAATGCTCCTCCTCGTCATCGCCCTCCTCGCGGGCGCCTCGTGGCTGGCCCAGCGCAACATGTGGGTGGTCCTCGCGCTCTTCGTGGTCGTGCCCATCGCCCTGACCATCTTCTGGTGGCCGCACTCGACGGCGGGGACGGCCTCGGCGGGCTGGTTCCCGATCGTGAAACAGTACTCGGCGCTGGC
>CAUTGT010000306.1:0-2503 GCA_963537735.1 uncultured Actinomycetaceae bacterium
CCGTTGAACGAGCAGGACACGGACTTGTCGTGGTCGACCTGTCCGACCAGGTCCGGCACGGTGTCATCGACGGACTGATCCATGATGCCCACCGTGACGGGTGCTCGCATGACGTCCACGCCCTGCGCCTCGAGGGCGCGCAGGGCCTGGAGGTGCCATCCGTTGCCGGTCTGCGGATCCGGGGTGAGGGCAGCGTCCTGGTCGCTCTGCGCCGCCTGGGAGCGGGGTGCGGCCGCGATCGCCGCGTCCGCCGCGACTCGCGTCTCGTACGAGATGGGAACCATGGCCTCGTTACCGCCGACGGGCGCCTGGCGGGTCGGGCCGATCGAGTCGTAGCTGATCCCCTCCTTCACGAGCGCCGCACCCAGGTCCGGCGAGAAGGTGGGCGATGCCGACTGCACGAAGAACGTGCCGAAGGCCGGGTACTGGGCCAGCAACAGGCCACCGTGGAACGAGGCCTGGGCCGCCGCGCGCTGGAAGGTGGCGTGATCGGTGCCCTTGGGCAAGTTAACCGCGTAGTTGGCGGGCAGCTGGTCAGTGCTTCGCGCGGGGGCGGTGATGCCGGCCTTGGCGGGGCCCGACGGCGCGGGAGTCACGTCGGCATCGGGCGCGGGGGCCGGGGTCGCGGCGGCGTTCGGGTCGCGCACGACGGTGAAGACGGCCTCGCGGCCCGTGTCGTCGTCGGCCTGGCGATCGAAGTTGATGCCGGTGGCACTGACCTGAACGCGAGCGGTCACGGAGTCCGCGCCCTCGGGCAGCAGTGCGCTGAGGTCCACGTTTTCGATCGAGGCACCCAGGGCGTCGTCGAAGTACTTGCCCGAGCCGTCGCGGTCGACGGCAGCCAGGCCGGCGACGTCCATGTGCAGGTGGCTGATCGGGGCGATCGCCTCGGTGTAGAAGGTGACGGGACCGGCGGGCAGGGTCGCTCCGTTCACATCCTTCCATTCACCCTTGCCGACCCGGTACTGCAGGGTCTGAACGGTCGGCTGGGGCTGGTCGCGGCGCATGGTGGTCAGCGCGTTGATGAAGCCGTAGCCGCGGAACTCCTTGCCATCCTCGGGCGCTTCCAGGCGCGTGTATTCCATGGCGGCCTGCTTGCGCATGAGGTCGGTGATCTGCTTGCCCTGGTAGCCCGGGTGGATCGACTTAATGAGCGCGGCGATGCCCGTGATGTGGGGCGTGGCCATGGAGGTGCCGCTGGTCTTGGCGTAACCGGAGGAGAAGATCGCCGTGGGCACGGTCGAGTAAATGTCCTGGCCCGGCGCGGTGAAGTCGATGCTCTTGCCGTAGTTGGAGAAGTCGGCGCGCTTGAGGTTCGCCCACTCCGGCTTCGTCTCGACGTTGGTGCGCGTGGCGGCGCTGACCTGGCTGACGCCCTCGACCGTGGCCGGGACCTTCACGCCGTCCTTGACGGGCCGGTCCTTGATCGGGGTGTCGAGGTCGGTCGGCGATCCACTGTCAGTGGTCACGTTGTCGTTGTCCATGCCGTCGTTACCCGCCGAGGCGATGACGGCCAGCCCCTTGCCCTGCGCGTAGGCGATGGCGCGGGTCGCCGCCTCGAGGCCGGCGGCCTGCTCGGGGTCGCTCGGGCTCCAGTAGACCCACGGGTCCATGGAGTAGGAGTTGTTGACGATGTCGATGCCGTGGCTGGCGGCCCACATGAAGCCGCAGGTCACGTACTCGGGGTACATGAGCTGCTCGCCGTTGGAGGCCTTGATGGACACCAGGGTCGCGGTCGGTGCGATGCCATCGATACCGATGCCGTTGTGGTTGGCGGCGATGATGCCCGCGACGTGCGTGCCGTGGAAGTAGTCGTCACGCCAGGACCCGTAGGCCTGGGAGGGGATGCCGTTGTGCCCGCAGAACACGGAACGGGAGGTGTCGACACGGCCCACGAGGTCGGGGTGCGTGTCGTCGATGCCGGTGTCGATAACGCCGACGGTGACGGGCGCGTGCGCGATCGGCACGGCCGCCGCGTCCACAGCGCTCATCGCCTGCGCGCCCCAGTTAACGACCTCCTCGGGCTTATCGGCCTCGGTCGCACTCTGGCCGCGCATGGAGGACGGACCACCCGACTGGCTTCCGGACTGCGCGCCCGACTGCGCTCCGGACTGGGCCGGGCTCGCCTCGCCGGGCTGCGGGGCGGGATGCGGGTCCGGGGCGGCCTGGCGCTCGCCCTCGGGGACGGCGGCTACGCGCGTCGGGCCGACCGAGTGCACGGAAATTCCGGCCTTCGCGAGGGCCTCGGCCAGGTCCGGTGCGAACGAGGCCGACTCGCTCTGGGCAAAGAACGTCCCCAGCTCCGGGTAGGAGGCCAGCGTGACGCCCCCGGCGGATGCGACGAGCGAGGTCGCGCGCGCGAGGTCCTCGGCACTGGCCTGCGGGCTCAGGTTAATGGCGTAGTTCATCAGGCCGGCGCTGGCGCGGGCGGGCGCGATGAGGCCGGTATGATCGTCGGCCCGGGTGGGTGGGGCGGTCGCTGTGGCCACGCCCATGGACAGGG